>JBOGOW010000303.1:0-5033 GCA_050748285.1 Pyrinomonadaceae bacterium | reverse complement strand
ACTTAAGGGCATGATTCGCAAGCCGAAGGTCAACGTGAGCATTGATGACATGAACGCAGTTTTTGCGCTGAAGAAGTAAATGCTCGTCGACAGCGTTTCTCAAGCAGAAAGGCTTGCTAAGGGTTTGCTCGCGCTTCATTCCAAGGCGGATTCTGAGATGGGTTGCTGCTATCGCGTTTTCGGGCCTAAGGCCCGGCTCGTCGAGTGACTGCATTATTTCACCTCGGTGTTGCCAGGCTGTCCGCTAGTCCAGGCATCAGTGAGCTCGTCTATTCGATCCGCGATTTGCGGCTTTTTTGATAGGACTAGGCAGCGCGTGTTGCCGACAAATTCTTCTATCAGATACACAGCGTCGCCGACATCCAGCTCGAGCTCTTGCAGCGCTTCGTCTGGAATACGAATTGCCCCGTCACCATCCCATTCTTCGATGATGACTTTCAAAGGTGGCTTTCTCACGTGTGGTCTCCGTTGCTTTTGAATCGGCAATGGTAACGTGCTTTTGCGTACAGGCTTAGAGTGCGGCGAGGAGCTCTTCGAGCTGTTCTCGCTCCGAGTCACTCAATAGTTCGATAGGATCAGCTCCTTTGCGCTGCCAGAGTTCAAGTGTCCCAACTCGGCCATCAGGCGACCTGCAGTACTCGCAGTAATCCAGGGTGTCACAGTCATTGAAAAGTTTGAGCTGCCAGCCATCAATCACAATGGGCATGAGGCCGTGGTAGATCTCATTCCATGATTGGATGGAGCTTCGCATCATGATGCGTTTGCCAAGCGCGACGTCCGTCAGTACCTGGCAGACCTCGAGGGCGGTGAGAGGAGAGGTTGTGTTCAAATCATTCGGTGTGCGAGTCATCGCTTGACCATAGTTAAGGTGCAGGGTGACGTAAAGAAGTCGCTTCTTCGGGCCAATGGGCCCGGCTCACCTAATCAGCCGCGCATCTCCTTGACAATGGATGCAACGTTCCTGGCATCGTCGATCACCTCGGTGATAGGTACCTTGCCAAGCCAAGTCCAACGACTCTACCGTTTGCTTAAGTGATTTAGGTCGATCGCCATATAAGCCGGCATGCCATTTCCTGGCATTGAATGTGGCAAGCCTTCGAGCAGGGAAGGACAAGCAACAAAGCTACCACGCTTATGCGTATGAGAAGTTCATGAGCGAAGATTGATCGTCGCGAATCCTTCGTACCCCTACGGGCATTTCTATATGACCTGGGCCTTGGAAGGTGTTGGATACACGAAGATTTTCCTCAGAATCTTCAAAGTAACCGAGCAAATGCCCCGCTACAAAATGATGATGGCTTATCAATTCGTAGACTTGGATGCTCTGCCAGCTTTAGCGGAAACTGAAGCGGCAACTGTTCCAGAGCAGCAAACTGAGGAGGCAGTATAGGTTTTCGACACTCACCAATCCATACTCGTTACACCGCAGTTGCTGCACGGTGGCGCTGCTGATGCTTCGACCGCCATGTTGCCGCCAGGCTCAGTTTATCCAACTCCTCTGACCCCGAATGAAGACCCGGGGGATATACCCCGTTCTGAGTGGGTTAACCTGGTCTGAATATTGATGCCGATCCCGAAATGGCCTGGGTGTCGGCGCAAGACTGTAGAGCAATAAGCAAACCACCACACAGGCCCCTCTGTTGATCACGGAGGATCAGTCGCGCTCCCGAAGGCCATGACCTCGATGGAGCCGGGCCTACGGTACTAATTGGAAACGGCCTCAGTGTCGAAAGGCCGGCTTTCAACGAGAAGCAGCTATTTGGAGTTGCCTGCCTTTTGATATCCCGCCCCCTGTGCCTGTGCCTGTGCCTGTGCCTGAGCCTCAGAATCAAAAGTTATTTGGTTTTTTAGCGGATACCTGACCAAAACCAGGGCACCCAATCGAGAGGTGGTAGACCTGACTTTCCGGTTACCAAGGATCGAACCCACTCCAGCTGCGCTCGGAAGGGACGGCTGGATTGGTGCCCGCGGGGGGTGACTGGAACGGCGCTAACCACCGCATCTCCAACTGCCATGTATCCTTGCGTCCATCGACGGTCAATATCTGTGCGGTACTGATATTCATTGCGCGATGAGGATCCATTATATCAATTGCGTTTCGCATGTTGGGTTTGTGGTTTTTGTCCTGCAATGAGTATGTGTCAATACCTGCGTCTTGTATCGCTCGTTATGCTGTGCTGAGTATGTGTCAATTTATAGCAATCCTTAGATGCTCGCGCCTGTGTCAATTGAATGTATTTATTTGGCTGGCAATACATGGGTGTTGTTGGTGGGCATTAATGTTTATATGTTGTGTTGCTGGCTTTTTTTATTTTGACAACGGTTGCGAAGTCGTTGTAGCGTTGAAAAAAACACAGTGTGAGCTATGAGAAATTTTGCATTTTTCGAAGTGGTAATTTTAAGCGTAAGTACTTTGGGGCTGCGTGCAAAGTTGGATGATAAATTAGTTAATGCAATAGAGATATTTGCAAGGGCGATGATATTGGCTGCAAGGCCCAGTAACACTGTTCGCGCATATATCAGGCATGTGGCGAAATATTTAGATTTCTTCGTGGAGATGACAAACTATCTATTGAGAAATGATCCAAGACTCGTCAGTCATGAAGAGCTGTTTGAATATTATATAGATGCCTTACGGAATGGGGCGATGTCAACAGATCCCAATGTGGTTCATGTGGTTGAAACCCTTCAGTGGAAGCGAGTTAAGGATGGAACCATCAATGCATATTTAGCTGCATTGACGGAATTTTTCACTGTCTCAGAACGTTACTTTGATTCCAAAGCTCTATCTTATCTAGGGTCAGATGTAGGGGTACGAAGCTGGAATACAGGTGCGTTTCCTAGGCTGCAGTATGCGGAGAATAAAAGTGACAATAATCTTCGTCGGATAAATAGACAGTCAGCGATGGCAGGTTGTATCGCCGGTGGTATAGGATTGGTGAAGCGAGGTTATTTACAGACCTTTTACAGTCAACAAACCTATTGGAATTACCAAAGTACGAGCTTGATTTATTTAGACTTGATTCCGCTGATTCGTTGTGTGTTGAGTCTTAGGGATAGGTGTTTGTATTATCTTTTGATTGCGAGCGGGATGCGGGTATCGGAGGCGTTGCAGATACTAAGGGCTGATATTGATCCTGTTAAAAGAGAGGTAAGGGTCGAAAACCCTAAAGGGCGAAAAGAAGAATATTACAGAATGGGTCTAACCGCTATAGAGGTTAACTCCTTAGTTTTTAAAGGAAGAAAAAATAATGTCGTTTTTATGGTTGAACCCTATGCCGAGCTCTTTTGGCGTTCGTACGAGCAGCTATTGAATTCGTCAGATTTTCCATTATTTCGATCTGATGGAAAATTCGTTACTCATGATTTTGTGTTCTCCGCTCTTAAGGGAGGTAGCAAGGGAAAGCCGTTATGCTTAACTTGTCGATCAGCAATCCGAAAAACGTTCAAAAGGAATTTTCAAACTGGCGATCAAGCGTCATCACAACACATACACGCTCTAAGGCATGCTTGGGTCACTTATGTCTGCAATGACCATCCCTCAGCGGATGGTTCGTCAGGTTTTGGAGTGGATCTAACATGCGAGGTGATTGGTCACTCAAATACTGAAGTGACGGCTGTATATAACCATACCGATATTTTGAAGCTTCAAAAAGAAGCAACAAAGGCATACCAAGTAATGGAGTTTTGGGGGAGTGTTGATTTTGATTAATTTTACGCATCAACCAATCATCCATGAGAATGATCCAGAATTACTACATATGGCAATTAAGAGTTGTATCAAGGAAGCGGTTGAGTATTCAGAACGAACTGTTGATGTGCGGTCGCCATCAAGCTATGAGTCTATTACGGCTGATAAGTCAACATGCCAGTTTTATATGAAAAAATTCTTTTTTCTGGCTGTTGATGTGCATAAGCGAGTTTTCGGCCTGGAATGGATTCTGGAATGTTTCAGATATGTAAATGGATCGAGTCAAGAAAGATCTAATGTTAATTTGGAATGTTTATTGGGTGAATGTCATGCGGATTATCGGCAGTCGGGAGGTGTGGCGTTACGGCGCGGATTATGGCTTGTGCTGGTCTTATTATTTAAGGCTGGAAAAATCCTGCTTCCAGCGGATTTTAAGGCGCTACAGATGCGTAATCCTATTGGCGCAAACAAGACTCTAATCGATTACGGGTTTACACTTTATCCAGAGTTGATGTGGTTCTGTATATCGGCTCGCTATAAAAATGAAAAAAGCGAGTTTTGGCAGGGAGTTGATAAAAAAATATGTGAGAGAGTAGCTCAGTATGGGACTAGATTGTTTTTAATCATTGGTGCGCGCGCGCCGGAGGAGATTAATTTAGAATCTATAATTGATGTTCACAGGGAGTACTATTATTTGGGGCGGAAAGGGGTTGGTGAAATACCTGTCAAAGCCATCATGGAGTACGTTTGTCACTACTATCAAGGTAGAGTGAAATTCACCTACTTGCAATTTGTAGGTCGACTCAATGATTTGCGTCTTAAGAGTGACGTAAGTATCAAGCATCGTGATACGCAAGAAGTCCAAAGAATTGATGAGAGAGGCATTCTTGATGAGGGGCAACTTGTTGAGTGGTGTAAAACAACATATAAGTATAAATTTCGTTTTGACTCTATCTGCGAGTCAGATGCAGCTCCTCGTGCTGCGAAAGTTGATAGTGCTTTGTCACTGTGGATTGGTCTTCAAAAAAAGTATTTTGAAATTCAGCGTTATGAAAATTTAAAGTCAAGCAGCGCCGGTGTGACACTATTTAATATGTATATATTTGGATATTTGCCTCGCTGGTATAATATGTATGGTGATATGGCGCCAGTTGGTTATCCTTCCTTGGTACAGGATTTTAATCACGCTTTTTTTGTGCAGCTCGAAAGGTCTCCGGGCGCACCGATGTCTTTACTGCATTTTTTGGAACTAATCACTGTTGACCAAAAATCAACTCCGTATGTAGCAATCTCTCAGCTTGATAAATTTTTCGATTGGGTTGAGAAGCGGACTCCGCCAACT
>JBOGOW010000302.1:0-5053 GCA_050748285.1 Pyrinomonadaceae bacterium | reverse complement strand
GAACATGCGTTGATACGTTTCTTATTCGTGTATTCGTGGCAAAAAACAGAAAAATCGGCCACGAATGCACGAATAAGAGTCAACTCGGACAAGTGTTAGGTCCAAAACGGCATGACACAAAAAACCAAAGGAAGTTTTTCAAAGAACTCTAAAAAAACAATCGATTCGCTCGTCGGTCGGAGCGAGGACATTCTTGTCCTCACGAACGCCTTAGCGTTCGAAATAAACTTCAATTAAGAAACAATCATTTCGCACATCGTGCTCATGCGGACAGGATGTCCGCGCTCCGCTAAGCCGGAAACCCTTCCGCCTCAATCACCCTTTTCGCCTGCCGAATATGCCGTTTCGAATGCTCGACGAGAACAGTGTATCCGTCATCGAGTTTGTAGGTCATAACGGCGAGAAACGGCGATGTGATGATTGTCTTTTCCCGATCGACATCGGCGCAAGTCTTGATGCCTTCATTCACGACGCCGATATTTGCCACAAACCGCTCGACAATATCCGCCACGACATCGCTCGGCGGGACGATTTTTTTCGACGGTGCCTTTGCCTTTTTTGCATCGTTAGAAACTGCCTTTATCAAAAACCGTCCGAAAAATCCTGTAAACGGCGACCAGTTTTCCCAAAAGGAATTTTCGCGATTGCCGTCCGCGATCTTCTTAAATTCAGGCTCGAATTCTTTGTTAGTCTTTATCAAATGATCGAGACACTGGCCGACGCTCCAACTGTTTTCCGCCGGATTCCAGTTAAGCTGCTCGCCGGACAGCCCGCCAAACGATGATCTCGCATCATCCGCAATCTTGTTCATTTCTAATGTAATGTAAGTGATTCGCTCGTCCATTTTTTCGTCTGCCCCTATTGCAAAAGCCCGCGCGTTAGCAAGGGCGATATGAACAACTTCATACAAAGCGCGCTCCACCGTAAAACGAACCCGCCAGCTAAAGCTGGAACTCCAAACGAAGAACTAATTTCTCAGCGGCTTGCCGGTTTTAAGCATTGCCGCTATCCGATCCTGCGTTTTTCGCGTCCCGCAGAGCGAGACAAATGCCTCGCGTTCGAGGTCAAGCAGGTATTGCTCGCTTACATGTGCCGAATGATTCATAGAACCGCCGCTGATTACGTTTGCGAGCTTTTCGCCGATCAATTGATCGTGCTCGGAAATATATCCGCCCTGCTTCATCATATGAAGCGCGAGTTTCAAAACGGACTGAGCCGCTTCGCCCGCGACGAGAATATCTTCGCGCGGAATGGGTGCGATAAAGCCGGATACGGCAAGATTGAGAACCTGCTGTTTCGCATCGGCAATTAGGCGGTCGCCGTTCATCGAGATCGAATCGGTATCGCGTAAAAATCCCCAAGACTTTGCTTCCTGAGCCGAGGTCGCGACCTTGCCCATCCCAAGCAATTCAAACGAATTTTTTAGAAAAGTGATCGGGTCCGCGTCCGGCGCTTTTTGGGCAGCATCCATTGCACGCATCGTCATCTCTTTTGTTCCGCAGCCCGCCGGTATCAGCCCGACGCCGACCTCGACCTGTCCCATATATGTTTCGGAGGCTGCCCGAGTTACATTGCCGTGCATCGCGATCTCGCATCCGCCGCCGAGCGTCAAACCATACGGCGCGGTTACGACCGGTTTCGACGAATACCTCAGCCGCATTATCGCCTGCTGCAGCGCGTGGACACCCATATTGATGTCGTCCCACTCTTCTTCTTGCGCGGCGAGCAGGATCATCATAATGTTCGCACCCGCTGAAAAATTGCCGCCCTGATTTCCGACGACGAGACCCGCGAAATTCTTTTCAACTTCGTCGATCGCGAAGTTCATCATCTGCACCGTATCCCCGCCGATCGAGTTCATCTTCGAATGAAATTCGAGACACGCGACGCCGTCGCCGATGTCGATAAGCGAAGCTCCCGGATTCGATTTGATAACGGCAGTTCGTTCCTTGATGTCTTTCAGGATCATCACGCCCGGACGTTCGGGAACCTGCTTGTATTCGCCTGCGACAAGATCGTAAAACGATCTCGCTTCGTTCTCATTTTTGTAAAAGACGGTCGCGCCGGCGGCAAGCATCTTCTCGATATTTGCCGGAATGGATTGGCCGTCTTTTCGCATTTGCTCGACCGATTCGACCAGCCCAAAAGCATCCCACGCCTCGAAAACGCCGATCTCCCAGCCAAAGCCCCATTTGATCGCGTTGTCGATCTCGACGATCGTGTCAGCAATTTCGGGAATACGGTTCGCCGCGTAACGCGAGATCTGGGATGAGGTTTTCCGAAGAAATTCGCCAACGCGGTCGTCGCCCCAATAGAGCGTCTTGATGCGTTTCTGCATATCCTCGACCTGCTTCGCGGCCTCGAGCGATGGAAACCTGGTCTTTTCCTGCGGCTTATATTCGAATGTGTTTAGATCGAGTTCCAAGATCTGCCGCTTGCCCTCGGCATCTTTCGATTTTTTGTAAAAACCGCCCTGCGTTTTATCACCGAGCAGTTTTTTATCAAGCAGCGTCTGGATCAATTCGGGCAATTTGAAAACATCGCGATCCGCGTCGTCGGGAATCGCAGGATAAAGGTTATTCGTTACGTGTGCCGTTACATCGAGGCCGACAAGATCGGATGTTCGAAACGTTGCAGACGACGCGTGGCCGATCGCTTTGCCGGTGATCTGATCGATCTCGGTCGGCGTAAAACCGCCCGTGATCATCTCGTGAATCGTCGCCATCATCGAAAAAACACCGATGCGGTTTGCGATAAAGTTCGGTCGATCTTTCGCGGGAACAACGCCTTTACCGAGCCGTTGATCGAGAAAACCTGAGATCTTGCATGCGATCTCGCCGCTCGTTTTCGAGCCCGGAATCACCTCGACCAGCTTCATATAACGCGGCGGATTAAAAAAATGTATGCCGACGAAATGCTGTTTGAAATCATCCGAAAATGGCTCGGCAATCGAATCGATAGGAATACCGCTTGTGTTCGACGCGATCACGGCACCGGGCTTTCGGTTTTTCTCGACTTCGGTAAACAGCTTATGCTTTATCTCAAGATTTTCTACAACGGCTTCGATCACAAAATCGCATTCTTTCAGCTTCGCAAGGTCGTCGGTAAAATTGCCCGTCGTGATCAATTTCGCATTGCCTGCCAGCATAAACGGAGCCGGTTTCATCTTTTTCGCAGTGTCGAAAAGCGAATTTACGATGCGGTTTCGCACCTGCGGAGCGTCAAGCGTAAGCCCTTTCTTTTGTTCATCTTCCGTCAATTCCGTAGGCGCGATGTCGAGCAAAAGCGTCGGTATTCCCGCATTTGTCAAATGCGCTGCGATACCCGCACCCATCGTCCCGGCGCCCAATACGGCGGCTTTCTTTATAATAAACTTTGCTTCGCTTTTAAACGGCTGTTCATCACGAGCTACCGCTTTTCCGGTATTTGTCATTTCTCGATTTCCTCTGTGTTTCGCGTTTGTTTCTATTCAAAAGTATAACTGAATGAACGTTCATTCAGCAAGGTCGATCACCCTGTTGCGTAAGATGCTTAAGACAAATTCTAAATTTTTTCTCAAATAAATGCTAGAATGCGGTTTAGAGGTAAAGCTATGCTAGCAATCGAACTGCAAACTACCAGCGATAAATTCCTGATTGCAATTGATAAAAATTTGGTTGACAAGGAATTTCTGCTTGATTTGATTGAAAAAATCAGGCTTGAATATTTCGTTCGCAAGGTTGATTTTGACGACAGTATTGAAGATTTTGGCGAAGAGATCAAAGTCGATTGGTGGAAGCTAAATAAATCTAAATTTATTAAACAATAAGCGTGAAAACGGTTATCGTTGATACAAATATCTTGTTTTCCTCATTGCGTTCGAGCAATTCCAAGCTGCGTGAAGTTTTGGAACGACGAGATTGTCGGTTTTACACAACGAATTTTTTGATGGTTGAGATTTTCAAGCACAAGGAACGAATATTGCAAAAATCGAAAGCCACCGCAGATGAAGTTAATGACGTTCTCTACAAGATCCTTCACAAATTAACATTTATCAACGAAGAGTCCATATCCCTTGCAAATTTTATAGAAGCACACAGGCTTTGCAGCAATATCGACGAAAACGATACGCCATTTGTCGCTTTGACATTAGAACTACAAGGGGAACTTTGGACGAACGACGATGTTCTAAACGAGGTTTAATTAAGAAGGGCTTCAATCATTTTTTCAACATGAATGAGTAAAGCCTCTTGCGTTAAGTCACATTTGTCTTTGGATTTGTTCTTCGTAAATGCTTTCGCGGCTGATTTGGTCGTCGGTTAAATTCGGCGTGTTATGGTCAAGACTTGCATTCATTCTTCAAAAGCCTTGATTTTCTCAGCATTTGACAATTCGTTTTCTTTACTCGCCTAGACATCACGCACGTCAATTTCCACGATCTGATTTTCCGGCAAATCGACCGGTTCCAAAAGCCGTAAAAATCCATTCTGATAAATCGCCTGAACATGTTGACTCATAATAACCGCTATTTTAGCAATAATTTAGAACATTAGAAAGAGTTGGATTTCCACAATATTGAGAGATTTTTGTCGGAACGGCGATACCTCGACGAAGCAAACCGTTTTCAGGTTTCGATTTGTTCTAACCGCTCAAGGCTTTTCGAGCTAGAAACTATTTATAACAATCACGCCCTTAGCTCCAAAACCGTTCATATTCGCCAGTTCGGATATTCCGTCACTGAGCTTAAGGGTCCTGCCGATCAGCATTTTAGGTGAAAACTGTCCTCGGCGGATCATTTCCAACATTTCGGGGTAACGATGGGCCTGCATTCCGTGGCTGCCGATGATCTCGAGCTCGCGGGCGACGATCTTATCAACAGGAACGGGTGCATTGTGTTTTCCGGCTTCCATAATGCCGACCTGTATGTGTTTTCCGCGTTTCCGCAAAGATGAAATTGAGTTGAGCAGAATTTCCGGGTGGCCGAGAGCGTCGATAGAGATATGAGCGCCGCCGGTGATCTGCATTACAACGTCAGCGGCGTTTTCGTTTCTTGAATTTATAACCACTTCCGCAC
>JBOGOW010000301.1:0-5059 GCA_050748285.1 Pyrinomonadaceae bacterium | reverse complement strand
CGCCGCACTCACGGTTCTTGCCAATCTCAAGAAATGGAAAGAAACGGCGATGGAAGCTGCACAGAAATGGGTAACGCGGCACTGGCAGTTGAATTACGAAGAAGAATGGGTGAACTAACCGTTCGCTTCTTTTGAAATAACGATGAGCGGGGATTTTGTGTCTCCGCTTTTTTCGTTCGGAGTTCCAGCTTTAGCTGGCTCTTGATTAGTTGAACATTTCGGTCTGACGTTGAAAGGCGAACTATCTTTCTTCGGACGGCATCTTTTAATCAATGAAAAAGGCAATTTTTCTTATATCGCTTTTGTTATTTTCCATGCCGTTTTTCGGACAGGAAAAACCGATCACGCAGCCGGAATATGTCAAGATGCTTTACGCGCTTGAGAAGGATTTTGGCACGCGGGACAATGTCGTGGCCGCCTTGCGAAAACGCGGGATCGATTTTGCGGTAACGGACGGCCTTCGCTCGCTCACACGCACAAAAGGACGGAATGACGACGAACTGAAACGGGCACTTGATGAAGCGGGCCGGCGACGGCTCGGCGGTGTCGTCGCAAAACAGCTTTCCGAAAAAGAGGCTCGCGAGATAATAGAAAAAACAAGAAAGAACACGCTTGAAGCCGTTGCGGAAATGCCCGATTTCGTCGTCAAGCAGCAGGTTCAGCGTTCCGCAGCGTATGCAGGCACAGGCAATTTTCGCAATCTCGACCGGCTGGTCGTCGCGGTAAGTTATCGTGCCTCGGGACAAGAGGAATACAAAGTTCTGTCTCTCGATGGCGTCATCCAAAACAATCCGCAACCGAAGCGCAGCTACGAAGAAGCAGGCGGTACGAGTTCGACAGGTGAGTTCGTCACCGTGCTCGCAACCGTTTTCAAGCCCGAAAACGACACGCGTTTTCAGTATGTCGATACGGATGAAATTCGCGAACGCAAAGCGATGATGTTCGATTTCGAAACTGAAAAAGACAAAGCGAAGCAGCAGATCATATCTTCCGCCGCGACGACCGTTTCGACTATCGCCGGAATGCGCGGCCGCATTTGGATCGACAGCAAAGACTTTCGCGTTTTGCGAATCGAAAGCGAAGCCACGGAAATTCCCGATACGTTTCCTGTCAGAACTGCGAAACGTCTGATCGATTACGATTGGACGGTAATCGCCGGCGACAAATATCTTCTGCCGCTGGTTTCGGATGTGCGTCTAACGCTTCGACAAAGCAAAGATGTATTTGAAACCCGAAACTTGATCAGATTTAAGGATTATCAGAAATACGGAACCGAGATAACAATTGTTGAGGAAGACAACGCGCCGCCAAATGAAGTTAAACCGTCGCCTTAGTTAAATGTGTAGTATGCACCCGCGGCGGCTAGGCCTAACCAAACAAGCCCTTTGCCGAGAAAAAAAAGGAAAGCAACGATGCCGGCGCGCTTCGTCCATTTGCGGGCAGGGCATTTTCTTTTTTTCGGTTCTTGTTCCACGTGAATATTGTACTAATTGAGATGCGAATTTTCTCAATTCTATGGTATCAGTTTCTGTAAAAGATGCGAAAAGTTTTTCTACTATTTACGCTTTTTGCTATATGCCTTATTCTTGGGTTGCAATTATCTGCGCAAGATTCACCGCCAAAAGAAACCGGAAAACGCGAGGCTCGCTTGATAGAACTCAACACGCTCGACGATACTATAAAACTCGACGTCCGCTATGCGACCGAGAATAATTTCATGGGCAAAAAGGTTTACTCCGAAGCCCGCGTGTTTCTGCAAAAGCCCGCCGCAAGAGCCGTCGTTCGAGTTCATAAAAAGCTCATGAAACAAGGACTCGGATTGGTAATATACGACGGCTATCGGCCATGGACAATAACGAAATTGTTCTGGGATACGGTTACGCTCGAACAGCGAAAATTTGTCGCCGACCCATCCAAAGGCTCAAAGCACAATCGTGGCTGCGCCGTCGATCTCGGCATATTCGATCTCAAGACTGGTCAGGCGATCCCGATGCCTTCTGCTTACGACGAATTTTCCGATCGAGCCTCGCCCGATTACGCAGGCGGCTCCACCGAAGAACGCAGCAACCGCGACCTGCTCCGCAAACTGATGGAAGCCGAAGGCTACATCGTCAACCCCGACGAATGGTGGCACTTCGACTACAAAGATTGGGAGAAATACACGATCTACGACATCTCGTTCGCGGAAGCCGCCAAGAAAGGGAAAAAGTTAAAAGGGGGAAAGGTGAAAAAGTTTCTGCGCAAAAGCCGAGCTTGAGCTTTTCCTACTATTTATTTTTACCTTCTCACTTTTTCACTCTTTCCCTTTTAACCCAAATTACACATTAGAAAAACGACACAAGTTCGGTGAGCGCTTTTTTGAACGCGGATCGGGCGGATCAAAACGGATATGAATTCTATCTCGGAACAATATTAAATATTTATCCGCTCGTATCCGCCCGATCCGCGTTCAAAACCTTTGAATATAATGGTTAAAACACTGCATTCCGGCTTGACGCAAAATCAACGGCAACTCCCAACAAGACGGAATTTTGTGAAATCGTTTCTAATGCTTAATCTCGGTTTAATTATTCAGCCGCCGAAGCTTTTGGCTGAACGGCCTCTACCTGGACGAAGATAGTTACTTCGTCAGACAGCAGCGGAATGCTTGTGCCAGGCAGGTTGCCGCCATAGTTTACGCCGTAATCACGTCGATTGAGTTTCGTTTCGCCTGTAACGCCCATTCGCGGGCCGCTGCGCTCGCCGCCGGCAACGAAGCCGGCGATATTAAACGGGAACGAGATCGATTTCGTAACGCCCTTTAGCGTAAAATCGCCGGTAACAATCCAGTTGTCGCCTTTCTTTTCGACCTTCGTGCTTTTGAACGTGATCTCGGGAAATTTTTCAACCTCGAAAAAATCGGCTGTGCGCAGATGGTTATCTCGACCAGCAACGCCGGTATCGACGCTCGTCGCCTTTGCGGTAAATGTTACCGACGATTTCGAAACGTCTTTCGCATCATAATTAACCATACCGACGAAATCGCGAAAGAATCCCGGCACAGTGACCAAACCATTATGCTTGACCAGAAACCCGATAAAGCTGTGTGCCTTGTCGAAGTTATATGTTCCAGATTCGCCTGTTTCAACCCGCAGACCGTTCGTTAAAAACCGTTCGTCAAAAGAACGATTAGCGGCTGTGATCCCGCTTCCCCACAAAACAAATGCGGCAACCGCCGCCACACAAATTCCAAATACTGCTCGTTTCATTTCTTTGATTCTCCTCGATAATATTTAAGCAAAATGACAGGCAACAAAACTGCTGCTTCACTAACAATTGCGATTTAATGATATTATCTCAAATCTTGGCGAACATTAACACATAAGAGGAACTTAACGATGGACCGACCCGAAACGAACGAATACGATGCATACTCCGGCAATTACATTTCCCTTGTCGAAGCCGGCAAGGTGATGCCGATTTTAGCGGCGCAGGCAGACGATCTGCGTTTGGTTATTTCGCCGCTCCCGGAACAAAAAGGCACTCAGTCCTACTCCGAAAGTAAATGGACGATCAAGGAAGTGCTGAGTCATCTGATTGACGGCGAACGGATCTTTGCTTACCGCCTTCTGCGAATTTCGCGCGGTGACGAAACAGCGATCGAAGGTTTCGAACAAGACGGCTATATAGAAAATTCGAACGCAAACAATCGGTCATTCGCCGACCTGCTCGACGAATTCGATCTCCAACGACGTTCGAATCTGCTGCTGATGAATAATCTCGACGACGCTGCTTCCCGCCGAATGGGGACGGCCAACGGCCTGCCCATTTCCGTACGCGCCATTGCCTACATTATGGCCGGCCATGTTCGGCATCATTTAAGTATTTTGATGGAGCGATATTTGGTAAAATAGTTACTGTGAATAGTGATATAGAATCTTTGGCAGCAATTTCGGATGGGTTTAAGCGCGCCTCCGCGCGGCTCGAAGCCCTTCGCATTCGAGACATCAAAGCAAGCGACACGGCGTCAGCAATTCGATCATTCGATTTGGCATTCAAAGCTGCTCTCAAATCTCGGTTAAATCGGAATACGACCCCACTGACTATCGCCCAGCGGAAATTTTTCGGAGTTGATGTATGATCGACCTCATTCGTGAAGCCGCTTCAATACAAGAATTTGTTGAGTCAAAGCAGTGGAACTTTTTCTTCATCGGCGGAGTGCCAGTTCAAGTTTGGGGCCAGCCCCGTCTAACCCAAGACATTTATTTAACGATTTTTACTGAACTCAAAAATGAGTCAGAGTATATTTCTGCATTTCTTGCGCGATACAAACCAAAGTTCTCTGATGCGATGGATTTTGCTTTATTGAATCGTGTACTGCCGATGTTCACGGAAACGGGAATCGGCATTGACGTAACCTTGAGCGGCCTAAGCGATATGAGTGAGGCTTTAGTCCGGTCATCGTTCCAGGAGTTTGTCGAAGACATTAGTCTCAGGGTTTGTTCGGCCGAGGACCTGATCATTATGAAGACCGTGGCTGGACGAGACAGGGATTGGTTCGACATTGAATCGGTAATTATTAGGCAGAATTTGCTTGACTGGCAATACATTCTTTCGACACTTGAAAGTCTAACCGACGACGAAGAAATTCCAGATAGAATCACGCAACTCAAATTAAAAAAGTCGAAGTTTTATCAAAAGTGAATTTCGACGCGATCATCATCGGCGGCGGTGCAGCGGGATTGTTTTGCGCGATCGAGGCGGGCAGGCGCGGCAGGCGCGTTTTGGTGATCGAGCACAACGCGAACGTCGGGCGAAAGATCGTCATCTCAGGCGGCGGACGCTGTAACTTTACGAACATCCACACAACGCCCGAAAATTTCATTTCGCAAAACCCACATTTTGCAAAGTCTGCACTTTCACGTTACACGCCGCAGGATTTCATCGAACTTGAAAAACGGCACCGCATAGATTATTACGAAAAAAATTTAGGTCAACTTTTCTGCCGTGAGCGTTCTGATCAGATCGTCGAAATGCTTCTCAAGGAATGTAGAAAAGCCAAGGTCAAGATAGAGACGAA
>JBOGOW010000300.1:0-5072 GCA_050748285.1 Pyrinomonadaceae bacterium | reverse complement strand
AAATAGTCTGATTCACTAATAGCACGTACGACCTTTTCGGCCTCGGCGTCATTTTCAACTGCGATGGCGAGATCTACGTCCTTCGTAAATCGCTCGACCGTTCGAAAGGAAACCGCCATTCCGCCGACAACTGCAAACCTCACCCCGATCCTTTGAAGGGCCTCAGCAACAGCGATCAAATGTGCGTGAATATTTTTGATAACCAGACGTAGCTATCGAAAGCGTGATGGATCGACGACACGTCCCGGCCCATCGCCATTCTCGGCTCCGGGACGGATACGATACCAACGGTTGATCTCGACGCGAAGCTCTTCCGAAGTAATGTCGGGATTTCGCTCTTTTACCTTATGAATAAAGGCTCGCTCGCCAAGCTCCTGCAGTTCGCCGATAATCTCAAATTTTGCGATAGAGTTCTCCACTAGCTATATTTTACCACATTTCCGCAACCATTTTCCCATAGCTGTTGCGGTCGCTAAACTTACTGGCCGCCCGCTTACGCAGGCGGTTCTGACATGGCTTTCAGGCTCTCGGTGTATGGAGCCTTTGCGACGCCTTTTTCGGTGATAATGGCGGTAACCAGGTCGTTTGGCGTTACGTCGAAAGCGTAGTTTGAAACGCCGACACCATCGGGGGCGAGTTGGTTATCCTTAAGGTGCGTTATCTCCAATCTATCGCGTTCTTCGATGGGAATTTCGTCGCCGGTCGGGCAATTGAGATCGACGGTCGAGAGCGGTGCGGCGACATAGAACGGAATGCCGTGGCGCTTTGCCAAAACAGCGACCATATATGTGCCGATCTTGTTTGCAACGTCGCCATTTGCGGCGATTCTGTCCGAACCGACGACCACGGCCTGAACGCCGCCTTTCTTCATAATATGGCCGCTCATATTATCGGTTATCAGCGTTACGGGAATGTCGTCCTGCATCAATTCCCACGCGGTCAGCCTCGCACCTTGCAGATAAGGCCGCGTTTCGTCGGCTATCACAGAGACGCTTTTTCCGGCATCGACCGCTCCGCGAATAACGCCCAACGCCGTTCCCCAAACACCGCCGGTCGCCAACGCTCCCGCATTGCAATGCGTCAAAACGGTCGAATTATCATCGATCAACTCGCCGCCGAACTTGGCGATAAGCCTTTGCGATTCAATATCTTCGTCGTGTATCGCTTTAGCATCTGTTTGCAGGATTTGCTTGATCTCGCTTACCGATTTGCCATCGGCTTTGGCTGTTTGAAACGTTCGCTTCATCCGGTCGATCGCCCAAAAAAGATTCACTGCCGTGGGCCGCGTTGCACCGAGAACTTCGCAGATATATTCGAGTTCTTCTTCGAGATCGGCAACGCTAGTTCCGACGAACTGCTTCGCACCCAACGCAATTCCATACGCCGCCGAAACGCCTATCGCCGGTGCCCCGCGAACGACCATATCCTTGATGCCCTTTGCCACTTCCGTATAGCTTTTGAGCATCAGCCATTTTTCTTCCGTAGGCAGCAGCCGCTGATCAAGCATCGCCACGCCCTCGTCCGTCCATTTAACCGGAATGATGTTTAAGTTCATAAGTTGATAGTGTAAAACGTAAAATCGAAAGTGAAAAACGACTGGAGCGGTGAACGTCTCGTTCACCCTCGCTTTTTGCAGGCATTTCGCACATTTTTCGCACTTAGTGCTCAAGGCCAACGGGACGTTGACCGCTCCAGTCGTTTTGCCCTTATTCTACATATCGTCTATATTCGATAGATACGCTTTGAAACGATGCTGGAGGCCGAGAAAGATATCGCAACGCAAGCAGTTAGCCCACAGACCGCAAATTCCTTTCGACAAGATTTTGAATTAAACCGCGATTTGCCTGACAATTTGCAGGCACTTGGTGCGATCTCTGCGAATTTCTATTGGTCTTGGCAGCCGGATGGAACGGCGTTGTTCCGCGACCTCGACCCACGGCTCTGGGAAAAATGCGAACAGAATCCGCGTCTTTTTCTGGACCGAATCAGCGGCCTACGCCTCTGGCAAAAAGCAGGCGATGCAGAATACCTTGAACGCCTTAGAACATTTTCGCAAAAGTTCGAGAATTATCTGTCCACTGACCACCGACCACTGACCACTGACCGCTCTATCGCCTATTTCTGTGCCGAATACGGCGTCCACAATTCCCTGCCGAATTATTCGGGCGGTCTCGGCATTCTGGCGGGCGATCATCTAAAATCCGCAAGCGATCTGAACCTGCCGCTCAACGCAATCGGCCTGCTTTATCGCTACGGCTATTTTCGGCAAAAACTGGGGCACGACGGCTGGCAGCAGGAAAGCTACAACGATGTTTTCGAGAGCGAACTCGCCGTAACGCCAGTGATGGATGGAAATGGCAGCCGCATAACCGTCGCCGTCCATATTCGCGGACGCGTGGTAACGGCACAAGCGTGGCTTGCACAGGTCGGACGGATCAGGCTTTATCTGCTCGATACAAACATTCCGCAGAATGCGGAGGTCGATCAACTCATAACCGGCCATCTCTACGGCGGCGATGTTGAAACGCGAATTGTGCAGGAGAAAGTGCTCGGCATCGGCGGCGTCCGCTTGTTAAGAAAGCTAGGCATTTCGCCGGATGTTTATCATTTAAATGAAGGCCACGCGGCTTTCTCGACACTCGAACTCGCAAGCGAATATCTCGCCGCGAACTCCGATAAGAACTTCGCCGACGCAATCGAATACGTAAGAAGCAGATGCGTTTTTACAACGCACACGCCGGTCGCCGCAGGCAACGATCTATTTCCGCCGGACACGCTCAACGAATGCTTTAGCCGAGAGTTCATCGATTCTCTAAAACTCACCGGGAACGAATTTCTCTCGCTCGGCCGCGTCGATCTTACCGATGACGCAGGCTATTTCGGAATGACGCCGCTTGCAATACGCATGTGCCGATCGGCAAACGGCGTAAGCGAAAAACACGGCGAGGTTTCGCGTGAGCTATGGCAGCAGATGTTTCCCGATCTCAAAACTGCGAACGAGGTTCCGATCACGCACGTTACGAACGGCGTCCACGCACCGACCTGGATAGCACCGGTGTTTCAAACGCTCTATCGCTCAAAGATCGGTGAAAGCTGGAACGAGCAGATACGCGAGCCGCAGGTTTGGTCTGATTTTATTTCGACATTCAGCGACGAAGAAATTTGGTCGTCGCACAGCTATCTAAAAAACCTGCTCGTCGCATACATACGACAGCGGACACGTGCGAAATTCACCGGCGAGATCGACACGATCCATGAACATTCCGATACGGAAATGCT
The DNA here is from genome assembly GCA_050748285.1 of Pyrinomonadaceae bacterium. Classification (GTDB taxonomy): domain Bacteria; phylum Acidobacteriota; class Blastocatellia; order Pyrinomonadales; family Pyrinomonadaceae; genus OLB17. Next base: position 1,793 of record JBOGOW010000300.1, on the reverse strand, counting down.
GTTCTCACCGGACTTTCTTACCATCGGTTTTGCACGTCGCGTTGCGAAATACAAGCGTTGGGATTTGTTGTTTACCGATCTCGAAAGGCTTCTGAAATTGGTCGATGACGTCGAACGACCTGTACAATTCGTCTTTGCGGGCAAGGCTCATCCGCAGGACAATACGGCGAAAAACATCCTGCAGGAATTGATGAGCATCAACCACGATTCGAACTGGCAGCGGCGGGCTGTCTTCATCGAAGATTACGATCAGGAGATCGCACGCTACCTAGTCCACGGCGTAGATGTCTGGATGAACGTGCCGCGTCGTCCGATGGAAGCAAGCGGCACAAGCGGCATGAAAGCTGCGATGAACGGCGTGCTGAATTTTTCGATACTTGACGGCTGGTGGATCGAGGGTTACAACGAAAAGAACGGCTTCGCCATCGGCGACTGGAGCCGCCAACGTCCCGTTGGTGATGAGCACGAAGTGCGAAAAGCGTTGACGAACGAGACGTTCGCCGCTCCAGTCGAAGACACCGACCTCGCAGACGCCGAATCGCTCTATCAAACTTTAGAGACACAGATCATCCCGAAGTTCTATAATAAAAACGAGGCAGGCTTGCCGGTCGAATGGATCGCGATGATGCGAAACTCGATAGCGACGCTCACGCCGCAATTCGCAAGCGACCGAATGGTCAGAGATTATTTAGAGAAGATATATAAGTCGTGAGCATTAACACGGATGCAAAATCTTGAATTCAATTCCGGCGTTATCAAACCCTTCGAATGCGTAAGCGAGGCTTGGGGCTTGATCAAGAAAGATTATTGGCTGCTGTTCGGCATTTCGCTGGTCGGCGGACTACTAGCCGGAGCGACGATGTACGTCTTGTTCGGTGCGATGATCTGCGGCATATTCGGCGTCTATCTGAAACGCATCGACGGCGGCGAGGTAAAGTTCGAAGACCTTTGGCTCGGAATGAAATACATCGTGCCGAGCATTCCTGTCGTGATCCTGTTCGTCGTACCGCTTGTCATCTATTTCGTCGTAGTGTTCATAACGCTCTATTCACCGCTGATCGCTGCAGCGATAATGGGCGAACATGGCGATCCGACAATCATTATCGGCACATTCGCCGTTGCAATTGTTATCGACATCATCGTCGCAATCTTAATGACCATAGTTCATTCGTTTATCATTTTCGCGTTCCCGTTGATGGTTGACCGAAATTTGGGTGGAATGGATGCAATAAAGCTTAGTGCCCGTGCGGTTATGAAAAATATGGGCGGCATCGGGGGAATGATAGTCGTGAATTTCGGCATTGTATTGTTGGGGCAGATGGCGTTTTGCATCGGGATTTATTTTGTGATCCCGATCATCACGGCATCGAATCTTGTGGCATATCGAAAAGTATTTCCGCGATTAGAGACGCCGATGATAGTGCCGCCGGCACTTTTTGGCGAGAGATAATATGGCGAATTTCAAACCGATTGAGAATGCGAAAACGCTCGACGAACTCTTCGAAGAATCGTTCGAAAAGCCGGTCGCGATATTCAAGCACAGCAATTCCTGCGGCATCAGTTCGCACGTAATGGAAATGGTCGATGAGGTCGGACGCGATGTGAACATCGTCGTCGTTCAGGAAGACCGCGAATTATCGAACGAGATCGCCGAATGCACCGGCCATACGCATCAATCACCGCAAATATTCGTCATCCGCGACGGCCAGCCCGTCTATCACGCAACGCATTACGGCATCGATGCTGCAGCTATCGAAAAAGCACTAAACAGTAGAGAGTAAAGAGTGGAGAGT
>JBOGOW010000299.1:0-5077 GCA_050748285.1 Pyrinomonadaceae bacterium | reverse complement strand
CGGAAGCAGGCCGAGGGTTTTTACGCGGTTCATGCGGGCAAAGGTTTTTACGATGAGCTTTGCGATTTTATGTCGAGCGGGCCGTGCGTCGTGTTGGCACTTGAAAAAGAAGGCGCTGTGAAAGCGTGGCGCGATCTGATGGGTGCGACTAATCCGGCTGAAGCGGACGAAGGAACATTGCGAAAAGATTTTGCGGCATCGATCGGCGAAAATGCCGTTCATGGTTCCGATTCGGACGAAAACGCCGCTATCGAGATAAGTTATTTCTTTAGTAAACTTGAATTAGTTTAGGGTTAAGGTTATAAAGTAAAGCAAATGCGGAATTCGGAATACGGATTGCGGATTTCCTGCTTTACATAGCGATCTATTTCCCAGCAAGTATGGATTCGTCGGCCTTCGGGACTGACATACCAAGCCTATGAAACAATGCCCGGTTTGTGAAAAGACGTTTGAAGACAATATGCGGTTTTGTCAGGCGGACGGAACGCCGCTCGTCGATATGGACGAGCCGGTCGATCCTTTCAAGACGATGGTCGCAAGCAAAGAGGAGATCCTCGCCGCGATGCCGAAGGATTTGGCTCCTGAACCGTCGCCTATGCCCGAACCATCAGTTCCGGCTGTGATCGAGAACGAAGTCCTCGAGATACCGCCGGTCGATCCTAATAAAACGCAGTTTGTTTCCGAAGCAGAACTTCGTGCGGAAATGGACGCGCGTTCGGTTGACGACGAACAGGTGATCGAGATGCCGCCGGTTTCCGAACCGCCGCCGCCAAAAATTATCGAGCAGGCAAAACCGGAACTGCCAGTGCCGGAAATCGGCGGAGCACCGCCGCCGTCGCCATTGTCAGCGGCCCCAAGCGGCTTCGGATCGGACGCGGCTGACGATCCGTTTCAATATACAACGCCGCCGATACCGTCGCCTTTTGGCGGTGGCTCGCTCGAACCGTTGAAAGAACCGAAAGGTGAAATTTCATCTCCAAAAGTATCGCCGCCGGTTGCAGAACCTGAACCCGAATTAAATCCTTTTGACAAGGCGCCGCCGGCGCCGATTGCCCAGGCCGAATTTAATCCGCCTGTGATACCTGAATCAAATATGCAAAATCCACAATTCACACCACCCGCGGTAGGCGGGCAAAGCCAGACGCTTGCCATCGTTTCATTGGTCATTGGCATCCTGAGCCTTTGCTGCGGATACACATTTATCGTTCCGATCATTGCGATCGTTTTGGGCTTTGTGGCTCGCGGAAAAGCGAACAGCGACCCTGCTAACTTTACCGGTGGCGGCCTCGCACTTGGTGGAATCATTACCGGCGCAGTCGCACTTTTGCTCGGAATTGTCGTAATTATTTTGAACGTAGTGATGGGTTTTGGCGGCGCGATGCTTCAGAACTTCTAGCGTCGTCCACAAATTCCGCATTTCAACTTCGCCTGCATGGCGCTCGTCGTCTGCGGGCGATGTGAATTGGTTCCAAGCAGATTTCACATAACCGATGTCACTTTTTACCGACGTTCTAAAATCCACCACTGCGGTTATCAAAGGAATGAAGCGCACGCTTTCCGAGATACCGCGCGGGAAATGGACCGTGCAATATCCGGATGTTCCGGTTACGGTTCAGCCGCGCTATCGTGGTCAACATCTGCTGCACGTCGATCAGGCGGGGAAGGAAAAGTGCGTTGCGTGTTATCTTTGCGCGGCGGCATGTCCCTCGGACTGTATTTACATCGAGGCCGAGACCGACCCGCGTCCGTATGCCGAGCGAATTGGTAAAGACGAGCGTTACGCAAAGGTTTACAACATCGATTACGGCCGCTGCATCTTTTGCGGATACTGCGTCGAAGCCTGTCCGAAAGACGCCATCACGCACGGCTATAATTTCGAGATCTCCGTCTATAACCGCGCCGACCTGCTCAAAACCAAAGACGACCTCTTGATAACAAAACAGATCCAATCCAAAAATTACCGCGTTGCGTTATCGACCGAAGATGTCGATTCGGAATTCAAAGAAGTGTAATCTTTGCAAAAGCCCGCACGTAAGTAAGGGCGGAATAACACACACCTATTAACGAAAATGCTCGACGACTACGGCTTTGAGAAATTCGAAGAAAACGCTTTTCCGATAGCTTATCTGATCACATTTCGAACCTTCGGAACTTGGCTTCACGGTGATGCCCGCACTTCGGTTGATAGAATTGCACATAACCAATTCGGTGTTCGCATCAGAACCCAAAATGTGCCGCTTGAAGAATCGATGCGTGCGGAAATGAAGCAGCCGGAAGTATGCCTTGACGAACTGCAAAGGTCTGTTGTCAAGGATGCAATAATCGAAGTATGTCAATTCCGAAATTATTTTCTGCAAGCGATCAATGTCAGGACGAATCACGCACATTGCGTTGTAGGTGCTCAAATGAAGCCGGATAGAATTGCGGACGCCTTCAAGGCATATTCGACGAAAAAACCAAGAGCCGAAAATTTAATTGATCAGGGTCGGCGCGTTTGGTCACGTGGAAAAAGTTGCCGGTATCTTTGGAAGCCGGGGCATGTTGAGGCGGCTATCAATTATGTCCTTTATTGTCAGGGCGATATTCCGTTTGTATTAGACGATGTAGATACAGAAGATGGGTAATGTTCGATGGGGTTGAATGTTACGCCCTTACTGATGTGAGGGTCTGTGCAAACGAGTTGCGTGTTCCGCCCTTACTTACGTGCGGGCTTGTGCAGGCTGTTTGCGTGTTCCGCCCTTACTTACGTGCGGGCTTGTGCAGGCTGTTTGCGTGTTCCGCCGTTTACGTGCGGGCTTGTGCAAATGAGATGAGTGTTCCGCCGTTACTTACGTGAGGGCTTGTGCAAATGAGATGAGCGTTCCGTTGGTAAAGTTCCCTGATAATAGAAAAGGCCCGACGTTTCCGCCGAGCCTGATCTTTGAAGGTCGTGTGTTGATTCCCGATCACTCAGGGATCGCACATGTTTCGCAGTTCCAAGTGTAGATTGTCTGCCAACACAATGTCAAGAGTTTACATGCACCCGGTGGGACTCGAACCCACGACCTTCTGTTTGCGAAACATGAGCTCTATCCATCTGAGCTACGGGTGCACGTTTGGGATTGTAACATCTTGAAAGGGAATGATTAACTCGATGGGATGTTTTGACGGGATCTGGATTCACCGCCCTTACTTAAGTGCGGCTTGTGCAAATGATTGAAATTCCCCCAACACAAAAAGGCCGGCATCATGAGATTCGAGCTCAAGGGCTTCGCGAATTTGCGGGTCTTCGGCGCGACGATGAGCGGCTTGATCCGTTCGAGCTTGCGCGCTTTGCAAAACTTTTTGTCGCGACATTCGATGAGATCGACGGACTGAGCGCCGAAGCAAAGGCGCATCTTTTGGGCGAAGGAAAAGATCTTTGGTCGGGCGGCGCGGCCTCGCACCGTTTGCCGGACGGACGAAAACTGATAATCCTAAACCCGACGCACAGCCGGAACCGCCACAATGCGACACTTATGGAAGAGATCTCGCACGTTTTTCTCGGACACAAACCAAGCCGTCTTGCGATCGAAACAAAAAGCAAGGATGGAAACGTGATCGCGCGAGATTACAATGCGGCAATCGAAGAAGAAGCCTACGCAACCGGAGCCGCGGCCCTTATTCCATATTCGTCTTTAAAGCGATTTGTTTACGACGGAAAAACCATTGCGCAGATCGCGCGGCATTTCAAAGTAAGCCGCGCTCTTGTAGAATATCGAATCAAGATATCGCGTCTTTGGGACGCATACTCCGAGCACGTCTTTTCGTCCGCCGTAAAATGAACGATCAGGAAAAACCGAATACCCATTTACCGCTCTCGACCGTCGATAAACTGCGGCTTCTGCTCGACATTACGCAGAAAATTAGCCGTTCGCTCGATCTCGATGAGGTGCTCAATCTCGTGATGGATACGCTCGGTTCGCTCTTGCCGTATGATGCTGCCGGAATTTATTTGATCGAACATAACCCTGAAAATAACGACGCATACATTTTTAAATCAAAGGTCATTCGCGGTTACGACATAAGTTTTGAACTCATCGAGCCTCGTCTGAAACTCGGCGAAGGTTTTCTCGGTCGCGTTGCTCTGACCGGCAAGCCGATAATTTCGCACGACGTAACCAAGGACGATCGATATTTTGCCGCGCGCAAACCGACGCGTTCGGAAATGGTCGCTCCGATAATTTCGAACGATCAGGTGATAGGCGCATTCGACCTCGAAAGCGACGAACTGGGCGCCTACACCGACGATGACCTTTCGGTTTTGCAGCTGCTTACATCGCAGGTGGCGATCATCATAGAAAAGGTACAGCTTCACGAGCAGGCAATCGAGAAAAAAAGGATCGAGGCGCAGCTTGAGATCGCTCGAACCGTTCAGCTTGAACTTCTGCCGGATCAAGACCCTGAGATCGTAAATTTTGACATCAGTGCGTATGTTTTTCCGACCGAAGAGGTTTCGGGCGATTACTATGATTGGGTGAAGATCTTCGACGATCAGATCGGCATCGTGGTCGCGGATGCGGTCGGCAAAGGAATGCCGGCGGCGCTGTTGATGGCCTTCCTTCGCGCCAGCTTGCGTGCCGGTGTTCAGATCGGTTACGCGCCGCATATCGCGTTGGCAAAGGTCAGCAATCTTCTATGGGATTCGGTTGAAGATCATCAATTTATTACTGGAATATACGGAATTTTGGACGGCACGAATCGGACGTTCGTGTTTTCAAATGCCGGTCACAATCCGCCGATGCTGATAAAACCGGACGGCGATTTTCGATACGTGGAATACGGCGATATGCCGCTCGGAATGTTCCGCGATGCACGCTATCATCAGCATTTTATCCGCTTCGAAAAAGGACAGGTGATGGTTATTTATACCGACGGCATCACCGAAGCCGCGAATGAAGCCGGAGAGGAATACGGCCAGGATCGGTTTGCGAAAAGCGTTCTTGAATGCATTCACCTTCCCGCAAAACAGATGATCGATCACATACGAAAGGGGGTCGCAGATTTCACAACGCGAAAATTCCTCGACGATGACGGCACGCTTTTCATCGTCAAAGCG
>JBOGOW010000298.1:0-5090 GCA_050748285.1 Pyrinomonadaceae bacterium | reverse complement strand
CGGAGTGTGTGCAGGATGTACGCGCCTTTGCCGTAGATATCGCCGTCCGATTTCAGATAATCCGGCTCGGCCATATAGACCTGATACGCGATCTTCGGTTCACGCGGCGCGACCGGCTGCATATTTCTAAAACCACGCGCGCGATTCTTCATTGCCGTCAGATACGCTTCTTTTCCTTTGGTTTCTTCAACATAAAGCGTGTCCATAAAAGTTTGAAACCCTTCATGTATCCAAAAGTCGCGCCAGTCGGATGCGGTAACAAGATTCGACCACCATTCGTGCCCGAATTCGTGGAGCATCAGCCAATCGAAACCGTCGTCGTTGTAATTAAACTTGTTTCCATAGGCGATATGCGTCGAATGTTCCATCCCGAGATGCGGTGTTTCGACGATGCCGAGCTTTTCGGAGCGAAACGGAAACGGGCCGAGATATTTTTCGTAAAATGCATTGTATTTTTTTGTTTCCGCGATCAGCTTCGCGCCTTTGTCGTAGCTTTCAGGGAGAATGTAAAACTCGAGTGGGATCATCTCGCCCGTAATGCTTTTCACCGTGTCCTTTATAACGCGATACGTCGCGGCATCGAACAAAATCGAGTAATTCGGTATCGGGTTCGTTACGCGCCAGATGAATGTCGAGGTTCCGTTTTTGTTTTTCGTGGTGCTTTCAAGTTTGCCCGGCCCGGCTGCAACGAGCGGATCGGGAACGGTTATACGAAGCGTTGCGGTTGAGGCTTTGTCCGATGGATGATCCTTGCACGGGAACAGCAGATCGGCACCGTCGTTTTGCAAAGCGACCGAAATCCAATCGGCGCCGCTCGGCGTTTTTGTCCAAATGAAGCCACCGACCCACGGCGGCCGCGGTGCTTCACGCGGCGTTCCGGAATATGTGATGATCGTCTCGAATGTATCGCCTGGCTGCTTAGTGAGCGGAAAATAGATCCAGATCTTTCCTTCCCGGCGCTCGTATCTGAGCGACGCCTGTTTTTCACGCGCCTCCCCGTAAATGCTTTCTATCTTGTACGGTGTATCGAGGTCGAGCACGATCACGTTCGTTGGAATAACGATGCGCGCCGTCATAACTGTAGTGCCGGAGATCGATTTGGTTTTTGGATCGACATTCAATGTTACATCGTATGTCTGAACATCGAACGCGGCCTGTTCAAAAATCAGCGGCCCGCCGGTTTCGGTCGGACGCACACCAAGCTCACGCTGAGTAAAAACTGAGGTGACCAGCAAAAGTAAAAAAAGGATCGCGAAATTGTTTTTCATATTTTTCATCTTAACGCCAATGGCCTGTCAAAAACGAAAAGAAAACCACAAAATTGTCATTTCATTCATTTCGTGTTTTTCGTGTATATTCGTGGACAAATAGTTTTGATATTTACTTTTCAACCATCCTCGACAGTCCTCACTTTACACCCGAAACCATTTGGCGGAAAATTATCGAGTGATGATGCGGTCCATATTTCTGGTTTGTTTGGCGTGTTTCGCGGTCAATGTTTTTGCGCAGAGTGAAACGAAAGAACCGGTGAAAACGAATACGCGGTTGGCGGCGACTGCAAAACCGGAACCCTTCGACAAGGCGGATGTAAAAACGATGGCGTCGCAATGCGTTTCGTTGAATACGGAGGCCGGCGAGATCGTAATGGAAATGTATCCCGAACAGGCGCCGGAGACGGTGAGAAATTTTCTGAATCTTGTCGCGATGGGAATGTTAGACACCACAACCTTCAGCCGTGTAGTGCCAAATTTCGTAATTCAGGGCGGCGACATCTGGACGCGCGAAGGTGGCAAAGTTACGCGTGAGATGGGCACACGCGCGCGAAGAACAATTCCCGATGAGCCGAACAAGATTCTTCACGAACGCGGCGTCGTTTCAATGGCCCGCGGCGATGAGGCAAACACCGCCAGCTCGCACTTTTTTATTTTGGTAACTGCATCGACGCCGCTCGACGGAAAATTTGCCGCATTTGGCCGAGTAACAAAAGGCATGGATATCGTCGATGCGATCAACAGCGCGAAAGTAACGGACGAAAAACCGGAAAAGCCCGTGAGGATCAAAAAGGCAATCGTTCGCACGTGTCAGTAGCCCGCACTTAAGTTATGGATCTCTCGTTATCCCGACTACGCGGTGGACGCGGTCTCCGTTGCAAAAGCCCGAGCGTGAGCAAGGGCGATACACGCAACTCCAGTCTATCAATCCTGTCGTGCTGACCAGCCGGTATCGCCCTTGCTTACGCGCGGGCTTCTGCATTGATACTAATCTGCAAGGTCAACATCAAGCGTCATCCGATATTCATTCGCCATCGACGGATGGCCGTGCGCCATCGAAACCTCGATACCTTTTTTGTAAGTTTCGATCGCTTTCTCTCGATCTCCATTTGAATGATACGCATTTGCAAGCGTTCCGAAGGCGTTGCCTTCGTCGTCGCCTTTGGCAAGATATTCTTCGAGCACGCGGATAACGTCAGCGTGGCGGGCGAGCTTTTCGTATTCTTTTGCAAGGCCGAACAGCACCATTGTGTTAGTCGGGTCGGCGGCGAGCATTCCTTCAAAAACCCCGATGCGGCTATTTTCGCTCTCTGTCATGTTGAATAATATCTTACAAAAAAGAAGTTGTCTAAAAGGCGGAAAAACTAAAGAAATGTAACCACGAAATCAGACAAAACCACACGAAATTCAACCTTTGTTGATTTAATTTAGTTCGTGTAGTTTAGTGGTTACAGATTCTTCAAAAGTGACTTTTCAGACAACCTTTAACGTTTCGAATTTACCGATCATTCTATTTCGAATATGAACTGACAGTTTTCGGAAATCGCTGCAGAGATGCCGGTGCCTGCGACCAATCCACGCCAGGCGAACCCAAAAGTTGGACGGCTTCTTTTTGATAAATATCGCGATTCAGATCGTTGTCCGGCGAGATCACGACGCCTTTTAGAGCCACGCCTGCGAACAGGCCTTTGCTCCGCGAATAGGTCAATATCTCAGCGTCCAGCTTAGCGTCGGTCGATGCCGAAGCCGTCCGGCCCACGGGTCCGGCAGCAACGCTTCCTTCGCCGCCGATCTCAAACTTGTCGCTCAAAAGGCTCTTCAGACCGCCTTCATTCATTATGAGCAGAATATAATCGGTTTTCTGCGCGCCGATCTGCGCCCCAAAACTGCCGCCGGCCATTTTTACAAACGCCGGTGCCGACCATGTTTTATTCATTCGCTTTATCGCGACGCCATTTCCGCCTTGGCCGCCGATAATAAATCCTGCCTTTACAGCACCCGGAAAAACTACCACGGCTTCGGCACGATCGAGAAGATATTGCGGGATCGCATTGTCCGCCTTACTCATAATTTCAGACATCACCTTCGACGCCTCATTTACCCTTTCCGTACCTTTATCGAGATTCTTTACCTTTTGCGCCGAAACACTCGCTCCAAGCGCAAGCAATATTGCCGTTAAAAAAACGACTGTCAATTTCTTGTTCATTTTTGCCCCCTTTCTTGTATTGATATTCTTTATTTTAGCATATTTTGACTTTTGACTCAAAAGAGCGTTCTTTGAGCCGGAACCGCTATTTCCGGTTTGATTTCAGGCTCGTGATCGCGAAAACCGAGCCTTCGGGCGTGAAATTCGAAAAGTTTTTTTGTTACTTCCCATTGCTCGGTTTTGCCCGTGCCGCGTTCTTTGTAAGTTTTATGTCTGAGCGTGCCGCCGCGTTCGCGTTTCATCGTATTGATGATCTTTTGCACGGCCGTAGGCGAGAGGCGTTCGTGCATTTTCAGGACGAAATATTCCTCGATCGAATCCGTATCGAGATGCAGCATCGACATAAATGCTCTTGATGCTCCGCTTTCCTTCGCCTTTTCGAGCAGGCCGGGAATATCCGATTCGTTGTAGCCGGGAATTACGGGCGCGATTCCGATGCCGACCCTGATGCCTGCATCGGCGATCATTTTCATTGCGCGAAAACGAGCCTCCGGCACCGGTGTGTATGGTTCGAACGGATTCGATCTTTCTTTGGTCAGAAACGGCAGCGAGAAAAAAACGAATGTCTTGAATTGCTTTTGCAATACGTCGATATCTCGGGTAACGAGCGGTGATTTTGTGATGACCGAGGTCGGCACGCCAAATTCGGCACAGACCTCGAGGCATTTTCGCGTCAATTGATATTCGGCTTCAAGCGGCAGATACGGGTCGGTCGCAAACGAAAAATCGAGATGCGGGATTTTCGTTCTGGTTTTCTTTAACTCTTCCCTCAATAATCTCGGGGTGTTGGGTTTTACGACGATCTTCGTTTCAAAATCCGTACCCGCCCCATAGCCCAAATATTCGTGATATTGCCGCGCAAAACAATACGTGCAGCCGTGAACGCACCCGCGATAGCAGTTTACAGTATATCGCCACCCGCCTTCCCATTCCGAAGCAAACGCCTTTGTGATTACCTTCTTGGTAGCGGTTTCTTCAAAGATCTCCAACTTCGTCGTCGGCGGCTCACCGACGTATTCGGCGGTGTATTTATTATATGGATTCGGCGGATTTGTAATCAGTCTCACAGATGCAACAATATCGCATTTTTGATGTTAAAGCAAGAAATTAGCCACGAATTGCACAAATGTCACGAATTTTTTCCTCTTCCTCTTTATTTTCATTCTTTTTTACATTGGGATAACAGGTTATTAATAACCTGGAGTTAGATTTGTGTAAATTCGTGCAATTCGTGGCTAAAACTCTTTCTGCATCAGCAGATCGGTTTGCGGGTCGGTGCCGAGTTGGAATGTGTGTTTGCCTACAATTCGAAAGCCGTTCTTTTCGTAAAATTTTTGAGCCCGCGGATTAAATTCCCAAACGCCGAGCCACATCACGTCGCGATTTTCCTCGCCAGCGCGTTGGAAACAGGCATCCATCAACGTCTGCCCGACGCCTTTACCGAGGAATTGTTGGTGCGAATATAACCTGTTCAGTTCGACCGGCCGCGCGGCTGTTATTCCCGGTTCGATGTTGTCGATAATGATCTTCGCATAGCCCGCCGTTTCGCCGTCGATCTCCGCGATGAGGAAAATAGATTTTTGGTCTTTCAGTTCTTCCGTTATCTGCTCAAG
>JBOGOW010000297.1:0-5121 GCA_050748285.1 Pyrinomonadaceae bacterium | reverse complement strand
CCGTTGTGTTGTTCTTCGCGCCTTCGGTTGTTCCTGTCACGTTGACCGTTATCGTACAGTTTGCTCCGGCTGCCCGCGAGCCATTTGAAAGACTTATCGATCCGCTTCCGACGGTTGCCGTAACCGTCCCGCCACAGTTGTTTACAAGGCCGTTCGGCGTCGCGACGACTAGGCCCGAAGGCAGAGGGTCCGTGAAAGCAATTTGTGAAAGCGATTGCGATGGATTGGGGTTGGCGATAGTGAACGTTAAACTCGTCGAACCGTTCAACGCGATATTTGTCGCGCCAAAACTCTTACTGATACTGGCCGGTTGAACGACCGTCGTGTTGACGGTATTGCTGTTTTGGTTGATGCCGCCCGCCGCCGTCACATTCGCCGTGTTCGGAATCGAAGTGGCGGTTGAATTTGAGTTGACCGCCGCACGAAACGTAATAGTCGTCGATTCGTTTGCCGCAAGCGTAAAGCCCGCACCCGTACAAGCCGGATTGGTATCGCCGTCAACACAGACAGTTTCGCCCGCTTCGGGGGCCGCCTTTTCATTCTTTTCCTGCGAATAAACAGTCGGCGAGATCGCGACCGCGAGTCTGCGGGCTATCTCCGACAATGCTTCCACCAGCGAGGAATTTCCGCTCGAAGCACTGACAGATCCCTTCAAACCACTAACAGTCGCGTTCGAAGCACTAACCGTCGCGTACGAAGCGCTGACAGTCGTGTCCGAAGCACTAACATTCCCGTCCGAAGCACTGACAGTCGCGTCCGAAGCACTATCAGTCGCGTACGAAGCACTAACATTCCCGTCCGAAGCACTAACAGTCGCGTCCGAAGCCCTGGCAGATCGGTTCGTCACGCTTTCCGAACGAGGTTGATAAGGCTGAGCTAGCAAAAGAGATGCGAAGAATGGGTTATTAAAATTAGTGCCTTTGACTTCGCCAAACACAACGCTCTCAGGCGCGAGCGGGATGCTCGGCTGTATGCAGCCCGCACCGCCGGGTGTGTTCTTGAATCCCGCCGTTGCGTCGCCAACCGGAACCGCACTGCCACTAAAAGTGTCGGTTGTGGCGGGATTTCGTGGAGTAAGATAGCTAATGACTGCGGCACTATCGGTCAAGCCACCAGTATAGCCGGGCATCTGAAGGTCTGCTTTCTCGCGTTGCCGGACCCGAATGCCGTCGCCGGTTACGCCTGCGCTTGTCGCGTTGTTGTTAGCGATATCAGCGCATGCTACGCCGTCGTCGGCTGTCGTAGCAATGCCGGCGTGAACAAGGATTCCCCGGTCGGCAGAAGCGTCCGTCAAGTTGACGAAGTTATTTGTAATGGTTACGTGAAGCGTGTTGTTGACAGTCGTTCCTTCCGCAAGTTCGGCAAAAATGCCCCGCTCGGTAACGCCCCGAATCGTGTTATTCAAGACGTTGGCGATGGTTGTGCCTTGTCCGAGCGAGCGGATGCGGACTCCGCTTCCAGCCACCGTTCCCGATGTGCCGCTGACGGTGTTGCCGATGGTATTGCTAGTGATTTGACCTTGGAGAAGCGAGCCGTTGGTCGAGGTGGTTTGCTGATTAATATTGATGACGTGCGAGCCGAGATTGAGAAAGGTTGGGTTGTTCGAGACGTTGAACCGGACGTTGCCAGAGAACGCCTGAATGATGTCAATGGCCGCCGCACCGAGCGCCGCGCCGCCTTCCTGAAAGGTGCTGCCCGTAACGGTGACATCCATGGTTGGGCTTCCGCCCTGCACGTCGGTCTGGATACAGGTAGAGCGCAGCTGGTCGGCTGCATTAGGGCCGCCGAAGGTGCTGTTCGTCACCGTCAGCTTCATGTTGGCCGTGCCGCTGCCGGAAAACAGTAGGCCCTGCGCGCCATTCGGCACGGCGCTGCCCTGAACGGTCACGCTGGAAACCGTAAAGTTGGTCAGCGTGCCGCTGTCGTTCTGGACTTCGATCTGCCGCTCTTCGTTGCCCCTGACGAGGGTGTTCATGATCGAGGACGTGCCGAGCAGATTGTTGATCTTGACGCCGCTCTCGCGCACCTGATCGCCGAAGTTGAGAACGTTGCTGTTGTTGAGCGTGAAGTTGGTCACGTTGTCGCCGTTGATGCCCTGCTGCGCGCCGCCGTTCATATCTATGTTGGTGAGAGCGAGGCCGACAGTTACGTTTCCGGCGTGGATGCCGGCGGCGCAACCCGCGTTGGTTCCGATCTGATTGATATCGCCGCAGGTCGAGGCGGCGTTTGTCGGGTCGGCCCCGTTAACGGTGCCGACGTTGTTGAGCGTCATGTTGTTGAGCTGAATGTCAGCGGCGTCAATAAAGCTTGCGCCCCGGTTGGTGATGTTCTGGATCGTGCCGCCCGAACCATCCGTCGTCCCTGTCCCGAGGACGCGAAATCCGTTGCCGCCGTCCGAAGCGTTCTGCACCAAGATGCCGTTTACGCCGCCGTTTGCCGAAACACTCGTAAGCTGCATATTGAGCGGTGTTCGGCTTGCCGCGCTCGTCCCGACAATTTCCACTGCAACTCCGTTTGTCGTGCTGATCGTGCCGCTCGTTGTTGTAATTGTTCCGGTGTTGTTTGTCGCTTGAAGTCCGCGTTGTCCGCTGTTCGGCGTAAGGTTCAAGACTGAAAAAGTTAAACTGTTCGCATTTCCCGACAGTAAAACTCCCGTTCCGGCTGTGCCGGTTGTGGTTGTATTGCCGAAATTAAATGTTCCGCCCGTAACCGAGTTTGAAACGCTGACACCCGTTCCGGTCGAGTTCTGAATCGTAGTCGTCGGGCTTTCCAGATTTCCGCCCATTCCGGTCAAAACGATTCCGTTTGTGCCGCCGCTCGCTGAAATCGAAGCAAAGCGCGCCGCCAAAGTTCCGCCGCCCGCTAAATTCAAGGCTCTACCCGTGCCGTTCAAGGTTACATCGCTCGTTCCCGTCGCCGGCCCGACGGTCAATGTGCCGACGCTCGCCAATGCGTTGAGTTTCGATCCCGTCGTGTTGCCGATAGTTAATCCTCGAAGCGTGTTGCCCGAACCTGGATTGACGGCGTTTGCCGTTGTCGAAATGAGCGTCGGATTCGTCCCGCCGGTCGAAGGCAGAGTCGCGCTGAATGACGCAACGGTTACGCCTGAAATTAACTGCAAACTTGCCGTTGCACCTTGTCCGATCAGTTTTTGATTGTTCAGAAGCGTCAGGCTCGCGTCATAGCTTCCGCTTCCCGTATAGATAAAAATGTTGTCGCCCGCTGCGGGATTGTTGCCCGCCCCGTTGTTGATCGAGGCAAATGACGACAGGCTGGAAAACGGATTACTCAACCTGCCGCAGCCTGCTGCCAAAGTCGTGCAGGATGCCGCATCGTTTTTGATGAACCAGATCATCCCCGAAATGTTTAAAGTTACCTGAGCCGTGTCGGTTGCCGCGCCGTCGGAAAGCGTATAAAAAAATGAATCCGCGCCATCAAATCCGGGAGGCGGATTGTAGGTAAAAGAGCCGTCCGTGTTGAGCGTTACATTACCGCCGCTTGCTGATGTCGCCGCATTTCCAGGCGCGTTGGCGTTGGCATTTGCCAGCGAGTTGCCGAAACCCGTAATCGTCGGAGTCGTTCCGTCCGGGTCGAGATCGTTTGCTTTCACGCCGTTGGCAAGCGGGACGCTGATGCTGACATTGCCCAGCACATTGTAGCTTTCATTTACCGCAATCGGAGAAGAGTTGACCGAACCCGGCACGAGCGTCAGATTCGAGTCGAGAACATCGGTAAAGATCACGCCCGTCGCGTCCGTCGCACCGTTTGAAACCGTTACGGTGTAAGTCAGAGTATCGCCCGGATTGACCACGCCGTTGCCGTTCGTGTCAGTGGAAAGCATCGGCGCGTTCTTTGTAACGGTAATTGGCGCGACAAGTGTCGGAGAATTATTTTTAGTCGAAACGTGATCGCCGCGATAGAAAAATGTCAATAAAAGCAGTGCGGTAATGAAAATTGCCGAAAATAAGCGTTTTGATAAAAATAAGCGGAACATTCTTTTCTCCTTTTCACAGATAAGTGTGAAAAAACGGAACGCGGATAAACCCGCGAGAGTGCCGGTCAAGCTTCTACGCTCCTGAGTTGGAACGCCTTCTTCCGATCTTCTAGATTCTTGGCTTTTTAAGTTAGTCGGCTATCCCGAATCCTAATATTGTAATTTTCTCAGGGACAATAAGTCCTTAAGGAATTCCTAAGAAATCCTAATGATTGCTAGGTCGAAAACGGTTGCTTATGTCGAACTTGAGACTTGATTGTCTATTGGGTGGGTCTTTCGATGAGGTAAGTTTTGGCCGGAAAGAATTTTCCTGGTCCATAGCTCTAAGAGCAAGGTAGTTAGGAGAAAAATCCGATGCGTTGCAAAAGGTTGTTAAATCGCGGATCCGATCGAATTGGATCCAGGAATGACCAAACCTTGAAGTAGGTCAAGATCGCAGAGGAATCGTCGTAAGATTTCTCTAAGAACGCAAAGGCCTTATCATTTTCTCCAAGTCCTGCATAGATCAGAGCAAATGCATGCGGTTCGACGTATCTGCGAGCAGCCAGCTCTTCGAGCCATGTGAGTAGTTTGACTGCTTCACTTCTGTTGCCGCTGAGTGCATAGACTTGTCCCGCCAATGCAATTGCTTCGGGATCCGACGTAGAGAAGACCAATCGGTTCTGTTCGGGATCCTTCTCTTCATTATTGAGCTCGGGCAAATGATATTCGGAAATTGAGAATTCGATGAGTTTATTTATTTCCACAAGGGCTTCTTTATACATTTCCTTGTCCCGGTAAATCATTCCGAGGATACCGTTCGCCGGACCAAAATGTGGGTCAATTTCGATAATGCCGTTACATATTTTGATCGCCTCATCATAACGTCGTGCGAGATAAAGAATTTTTGCCAACGCCCGGTTCAACGGAAGCGATAACGGATCAAGTTTTTGGGCTTTCTTGATTTGTAAAATCGCCTCGTCAAAACGTCCCGTTCTCACCAGAAGGCTGGCCAGCCAAAAATATGCTTGAAGGTATTCTGGATTTAAATGAATGGCCCGCTCATATTCGGTTTCAGCTTTCCGCCAATTACGGTAATAGTGGGTAGAAATATAGGCAGCTGAAGTATGTGCTTCGGCTAAGGTTTC
>JBOGOW010000296.1:0-5132 GCA_050748285.1 Pyrinomonadaceae bacterium | reverse complement strand
GATGGACTGATCGATTGGAATTTCGATGCAGCAACGATAGTGAATCGGATACGCGGATTTCAGCCGTTTCCGACATCATATAGTTTTCTTGATGGCCGTAAGATCACATTTTGGAATGCTTCGATTGGTGACGATCAATCGGCGTTACCCGGAGCTATTGTTCAAATAGAAAAAGATTCATTCAGCGTTGCCTGCGGCGGCGATTCAGCTATTCGAGTATTAGATGTACAACCGGAAGGGAAACGACGAATGTCGGCTGCGGATTTTCTTAACGGCTTTCGATTAAACGTTGGAAGCGTATTCGATTCGACGGTGAAACGGTTATGGTTCAGATAATTACATTCTACAAATTTATCCGTTTGGACGGGCTTGACGATATTCGCGACCGGCTCAAGACCGCGATGCTTGAAAATTCGATCAAAGGCACGATCATCATTGCAAACGAAGGTTTTAATTCGACCGTCTGCGGCGAGCCTGAATGTATTGAACTTTTTTTGCTTGAGATTAGTAAGATATTTGATTGTGAATTTAATCACAAGAGTTCCTTTCATTCCGAAATGCCGTTTCGAAAATCTGAGATCAAAATTAAACGGGAGATAGTTACCTTAAAACAGGATGTCGATATTTCGCTTGGAGAAGGTACTCACGTCGATGCGTCGGAATGGAATCGCGTTATTTCGGATCCGGAAGTTTTGGTTCTCGATACGCGTAATTACTATGAAGTAAAAAACGGGTCGTTTAAGAATGCGGTTAATCCGCAGACCGAGAAATTCAGCGATCTGCCGTCGGCGGTTGAAATGCATTTCGATCCGAATAAACATAAAACGATCGCGATGTACTGCACCGGCGGTATTCGCTGCGAGAAATTTGCGCCGTATTTAAAGTCAAAAGGTTTCGAGAATGTTTATCAGCTTCGCGGCGGTATTCTCAAATATTTGGAAACAGTTGCGCCGGACGAATCTTTATGGTCGGGCGAGTGTTTTGTTTTCGACGACCGCAGGACGCTGACCGAATCGCTCGAACAAGGCATACAGAAGGATTACTCGCATCCTGATAATCGGGATGATCCTCAATGAAGATCTCACCAGCCAGAATCGCCGCATTCGATATTCTATTGCGCATCGAAAGAGATAGTGCTTATTCGTCCATTTTGCTGCCTGAATACGAGCAAAGTTTGGAAAGGAATGACGGCTCACTTTGCCATGAGATAACGCTCGGAGTATTAAGAAAGAAACTACATCTCGACGCAGTTATCGACGGATTGTCTTCCGGCAGGAAGCTCGACATCGAGGTGCGCGTCGCTCTTTGGATCGGGCTTTATCAATTGATGGAGCTCGACCGTGTTCCCGATCACGCCGCGATAAACGATTCGGTTCAGCTTGTCGCACGTGCAAAAAAAAGCTCGGCAAAAGGCTTTGTCAACGCGATTTTGCGTTCGTACCAACGACAACGATTTATTCCGGAAACGACGGATGTCACCGTCGGTTTGGCTCTTGAGACTTCGCATCCCTTTTGGCTTGTTGAACGTTGGATAAATCAGTTTGGTTTCAAACGAACGCAGGAGCTATGTGTATTCAACAATCAACCCGCGAATCTCGCATTTCGAATTTATGGTGAAGATCGCGAAGTCAAAAATCAATGCGATGAGCTTGTTGATTCAGAAATTATCAAACCTTCCGAATTTGTAAATGGCTGCTATTTGGTCAAACTGATAGACAAGATCCCTAGATCTTTTTTCAACAATGGAAATCTTCAGTTTCAGGATGAAGGCTCGCAGTTGGTCGGTCAGATCACGGCGGCTGAAGGCGGCAACTCCGTTCTCGATGTATGCGCCGCCCCCGGCGGCAAGACATTAATGCTTGCGGCAAGCGGTGCGTTTACAGTCGCGGGCGATGTTTATGAGCAGCGTGTGCGTTTGCTTTCAGAAACTGTAAGTAAAAAGGCGTCCGGTAAGATCGTCGTTGTTAAATACGACGCCCGACAGCCTTTGCCATTTTTGAACGAAACGTTCGACACCGTGGTTGTAGATGCACCATGCAGCGGAACCGGGACGATTCAACATAATCCGGAGATCAGATATTCGATCAGTGAAATCGAGATCGGCGAGCTAACTAGCAAACAACTTCTTATACTACAAAATGCATCTGAATTGGTTAAGATCGGCGGGTGTCTCATATATTCGACATGTTCTTTGGAAGAAGACGAGAACGAGCAGATTTGCGAAAAGTTTATTAACGAGACGGATTCATTTCGGCAAGCAACGCCGAAAGTTTCGAAACATTTTCTGACCGAGCGCGGCTTTGCGCGAACGTTTCCGCCGAAAGATGAAATGGGCGGCTTTTTTACGGCGGTATTTGAACGTGTGTGAATTGCCGCATCTTAGGTTTCTCGACCGCATCAAAGATGTTAGAATTTCGGTTTGGACTGGCTTTATTCGATGGGCGTTATTTCAACATGTGTTTCGGCTTTGGGAAAACTCGCTATGCTTGCGGTGCTTTTGGTCGCGTTTATGGCTGGGCTCGCCGGGGTTGTTTATATGTCGCTTTCGGGCGATGAGATCACGGTTCCTGAGATCGTCGGAAAAGACTTTGTCGAGAGTGAGAAAGAGCTTGCCGCACTCGGGCTGAAGATCAAACGACGTGCCGATCGGCCGAGCGGCGACAAGATCAACACTGTATTGGAGCAACTGCCGCGTGCCGGTGAAATGGTAAAGACCGGGCAATTGATACTTGTAGTCGTGAGCAAGGCGGGCGAGGTTGGCAGCGAGCCGCCGAAATCGCTTATACAAGATATCGAATCCGACGACACTAAAAAGATCGAGGAGATGATCACCGATAAGCCAAAGCGTTCTAAGAGCATTTCGAATTCGAATGCAAACTCTAACGCAAACGCAGAGAAGAAAATCGCAGAAACAACGCGGGACACGATCTCGAATGTTTCGACCGGCCATGATCCGGAAACAGGTAAAATAGACGCCGTTGAGAATTCGAATAAGAAAGAGAAAGATGCAGGGACAACGGAAAAGAAGAATGACGGCGGCTCGAATCCGGTTTCAAAACCGCAATCGTCTCCAAAACCTTCGAACAAACCGCCTGCGGGAGATCAGCGGCCAAGAGTGTCGAAGCCGTAGCCTTTACAACCTGTTTGCGAACAAATGCAACTAAATTACGAGAGTCGAAGATATTTGAATGGTTGAGATAGCACCTTCGCTGCTTTCCGCGGATTTTACAAAGTTATCGGATGCGATTTCGACGGTCGAGGCCGGCGGTGCGACGATACTGCATGTCGATGTAATGGACGGTCATTTCGTCCCGAATATTACGATCGGGCTGCCTGTCGTCAGGTCTTTGCGCAAAGCGACGAAGCTAAAGATCGATACGCATCTGATGATCGATGAACCGGGGCGATACGCGGTCGAATTTGTTGAAGCCGGTGCGGACATGGTTTCAGTTCATGTCGAGGCTGACGCACATCTTCATAGAACGCTTACGGCAATTAGGGAAGCCGGAGCAGAAGCGGGCATCGCGATCAATCCCGGAACCTCCCTCTCGGTTATTGAGGATTCGATCCAATTCTCCGATTTTGTTTTATTGATGTCGGTTAATCCGGGTTTCGGCGGACAAAAATTTATCGCTGCGTCGATCGACAGACTGAAACGTCTGCGAACGATGATAAAAGTGCAGGGGCTGGCCACGCGCATCGAGATCGATGGCGGTGTGGACGAAAATAATGCCGCAAAGATCGTGGAATCTGGTGCTGAGATACTTGTCGCAGGTACGGCTGTTTTTGGAAAAGATGATCCTGCGGCCGCAGTGCGTCAGTTGCTTGAATTAAGTTTAGAGTGGGTATAGGAAATTATTTTTATGCGAAACACCATAAATTTTGTGTTTATTCTTTGTCTTTTTGTTATCGGATCGTCGCTTGCGGTTAGCGCGCAGGTCGCGGGCGAGGGTTCGCCGTCTCAGAGGCTCGAAATCCTTCGCCAAAAATTGGAAACTATCCGAAAATCTGCTGTCAGCGCGGCTTCGGTACTCGAAAAAGAAAGCGATGAGAAATCTTCGAAAAAAGACGACAAGACGACGGCGGACACGCCGCTCAGCCGATTGAAATCGATCGCGAAAGAGGCACAATCACTCAATTCTGAGGTCAACGATCTGCGCGGAAAGATCGATCGTGCGGATAAATACGAGGCGTCTGATATCACGCAGCTTGAAACCGCCGTTGCCGACCTTCAGCGTCGCGCGGATGCAGTGCAGACCGAAACCGCCTCTGCACGGGCAAATCCGGAATCGCCGGAAGGTAAGCCGCGCGATATCAAAAAGAAAAAGAAATTCCTGGGCATATTTGGGAAAGGCGGCGATGACGAATACGATGCGTTGATCGGCACCGTTTCGCCGGGCCGCGACCGGCAGCTTTTCGTTCGAGCAACCAGCGACGTGAGAAAGAAAAATTATGACGTCGGACGGCTTTTGTTTCAGACGATAATAACCACATACCCCGATTCACCATATCTGCCGATGGCGAAGCTTGCGGTGGCGGATTCGTTTTATCTCGAGGGTTCGACATCGGCATTGATCCAGGCAATAGGTGCATATCAAGATTGGCTCACCTTTTTCCCGACCCATCCGCTTGCAGATCGCGTCGTATTGAAGATCGCAGAATCGGAAATGCGGCAGATCGGCCTGCCCGATCGCGATGCGACACATGCAAAGCGTGCCGAGACCAAATTGAAATCGCTGCTCCAGACTTATGGGAATTCAATCTTGAAACCGGAGGCGGAATCGCGGCTGCGAGAGGTTCAAAATAATTTGGGTACACATAATATGCTTATCGCGAATTATTACTACACGCAGTCGGTTTCGCTGGGTAAAGGCGGGCTTAAGGGCGCGCAGTCGCGTTACCGCGAGATATTGGACAAGTATCCTGATTTTGGTAATGCCGACGAAGTGTTGTACAAACTTGCGAACACTTATCTCGTCGAAGAAGAAACCGACCAGGCGATCAGATATTTCCAGCAGATCGTGCGCGATTATCCGAACAGCGATTACGTTGCCGAAGCAAAAAAACAATTGGAATTGATAGGTGCGACCGTTCCCGAACCAAATCCTGAACGTTTGGCATTGGCTCCGCCG
>JBOGOW010000295.1:0-5133 GCA_050748285.1 Pyrinomonadaceae bacterium | reverse complement strand
GAACAAGAATAGTGACTTCCCTAATAAATTTGGGATCGGTGTTTATTTGATTGCGCATTATCTTTTCGTGTTTATTCGTGTCGTTTTAAGGTTTCGGTTTTTTAAGAAGAAAGAACCGAAACCAAGAAAAAACATCAAAAGCACAAGACAAAACACATGAGAAATCGCTTGTTCGGCAAAACTTCAGTTTGCCGGATGGAGGCGTTTCGTTTCAGAAAGCGGATGACGTGTTTCAGAAAAACAGATGTAACAGATGAAACACGCTGAAACAAATCAGAAACAAGCGAGTCGAGCGGTTTTTCGCATTGGCTTGAAATTTTCAAAGAGCGTCCGAGCCAAAAAAATGGCCAGCCGATGACATTATTGCAGTTCCTGAACCGCAGCGAAACGGCAAAACAAACGAAATGCTCGATTTGCACGATTTGCACGGCGTGCAGCACGTCCGGCACGATCAATGCCTGAATAAAATCGGTCTGAATTTATGATTTCTGCCTGATGACGGAATAATTTGCGGACGAACACGCATTCTATGACTAAGATAGCTATAAGATAGCTAATAGGGCTGTTTCAAAAAAAAGGTCTGATAAAGACGACGCTGGCCACGAAATAATAAATAATAGAGAGCTTTGAAAAACCGTTTGTTTGGCTCCGACAATGGGAAGGTTTAGTTCTTATTCGTGCGTTCTTGGCTTTTTTTGCCATGAATGCACGAACAAGGCCATAAATTTGGTGTCTATCACGCAATTTCAATAGTTTTTAAACGTTACTAATAATGAACAAATTTAGGAAAGTTAATATGAATAAATCCAGAAGTTTCTCAAGCATAAATCCTTTAATGTATTTGTCGCTATCTTTCGTGGCGTTATTTTTGGTGAGTGCGGCAGCGTGCGGTTCGGCGGCCTCGTCTGAAAGCGTGAAAGATACTCAAGAGCCGACCGTCGGCGCTCAGGTTGACCGTCCGGAAAAGGGCTTTGACCACAGCGCGTATGAATCTCTGCTAAAAAAATACGTGGATGAAAACGGAAAAGTCGATTACGCCGGCCTGCAGGCAAACGACCGCGCGGCGCTGGACGCTTATCTCAAAAGTCTGGGCGATGCTGACGATGCAGCTCTTGACAGCGACGATGAACGCAATGCGTTCTTTATCAACGCTTACAACGCCTACACAATACGAGATGTGCTTGACGATGTTTACGGCAAAACCGACAGCGTAAAAAAGGTGGACGGTTTTTGGGACAAGAAAAAGCATCGGATAGCGGGAAAGGAAATGACGCTTGACGAGACTGAAAAGGTCAGCCGCGATTTGAAAGACCCGCGAATTCATTTTGCCGTCAACTGCGCTTCGCTTGGTTGCCCGAAACTTCAGCGTTTTGCATTTAGCGGGCCTAAATTTCAAGAACAGATGGCATTTGTAACAAAAGATTTTCTGGCCGATACTGAACGCGGCCTGAAGATCGACCGTGCGAAAAATAAAATCTGGATTTCGAAAATATTCAGCTGGTACGCGGGCGATTTTTCGGGCGACACCAGCGGTTTTGGGTTTGTAAAAGGATTTATTAAGAGCAAGTTCACCGCGTCCGTCGGCAAGAGGTTTATATTCGATAAGGTTCCTGAGGATGTTATGGAATACATAAAAGAGAAAGACCCGGACATCTCATATCTTGACTATGACTGGACGCTGAATTCGCAAATTCCGCCGGCGAAAAAGTAAATTTTTAGCCACAGAGGACACAGAGCTTTTTCCAACCGATTGGGCGAAACAAATCAAAAGGACGGAAAAAGCAGGAAATCGCCAAGCATCAGTTTTAGAGAACACGATGAGTAAGCCGCTTTCAATTACATCTTCGACGCCCGTCATACAAAACGAGCGGAAAGTCAGGATCGACCCAATCAGGGTAATCAGCGATGCCGACTTAACGGGCTCGATCCGAAATCCGAGACTCCCGCACGTCTCGCTTATAATTCCGGCGCTAAATGAAGAAAAATCGATCGGCTCGGTTTTGAATGCGATTCCGCGTGAACTCGTCTCGGAAATTATCGTTGTCGATAACGGCAGCACCGACCGCACGGCGGATATTGCGCGGCACTGCGGCGCGCGGGTCGTTTCGCAACCCGAACGCGGTTACGGTTCGGCGTGTCTGGCGGGAATTGCGGAAATTGCGCCGGATTGCGAGATCGTCGCATTTGTCGATGCAGATTTCAGCGATTTCCCCGAAGATATGGAAAAGCTGTTAAAGCCGCTGCACGCAAAGCAGGCCGATATGGTTATCGGAACGCGAACTACATCACGAGAATCGCGATCCGCTTTGACGCCGCAGCAGCGTTACGGCAATTGGCTGGCGACAACTTTGGTGAGATTATTTTTCGGCCATCGATACACCGATCTCGGCCCTTTTCGCGCGATTCGCCGCGACGCGCTCGAACGGCTCGGTATGATCGACCGCGATTACGGCTGGACGATTGAAATGCAGATAAAAGCGGCTCGACACGGCTTGCGCACGACGGAAGTTCCGGTCCGTTATCGCGTTAGAATCGGTCGTTCGAAAATCAGCGGAACGGTAAAAGGAACTATATTGGCGGGTGCGAAAATCATTTACACGATTTTCAAATACGCCGCGCGTTGACGAGCAAGGGGCGGGTTGACAAGAAAAAGCGTTTCAGGACCGAACAAAAGTTTGCCTCGGTCGCTTTGTACGCCACGACGCGGGCCGGGACGTTTATTTCTTGTCGGGTTCTTTGAAAAATCTTTTGCAGATAATCCGCACAGTTTACCGTTTTCCACAACGACCAACTTTCGTTTGAGCGTTTGCCGGCAAATTGAAGACATCAAAAATTTCTTTTGATTCAGTGAATAGTTGTTAGTTTGTAGTGGATAGTTTTTTGATGAACTATTCACTAATAACTATCCACTATTAACTGAATAAAAAAAATTGGATGAATGACAAAAATAAACATTCGGGAAATATTAGCCGGTCGCGATTTTGGCTGCCGCTCGGTTCGCTTGCCGGGTTACTGCTTTTGTCAGAACTGGTTTATCTCGCGTTGCTCAAGCTAAACGCAGTCAACGGCTGGCGGCCGGTTTCGATTTTCTGGTTGGAGATGGGCGGTCTGTTTGTCCTTTACGCCCTTGCCGCGATAGTTGTTTGGCGTTTTCGGAGCATTGGCAAACCGGGGCTTTGGTTGATTATTTTCGGTGCTGTTTTATTCCGCGTTACGCTTTTGCCGGCCGGCATTCCATATGAAATATCGACGTCCGAAAAGCTCGACGCGATGAAAGCGGATTTGCTGGGAAGCGAAGTCGCATACGAAAGGTTTCAGTTATTTGACAACGATATTTGGCGGTACGTCTGGGACGGACATGTTTCGGCACACGGCGTAAATCCTTATCAATTTGCTCCTGATGATCCTCGAGTGGATTTTTTAACGGGCGATGCGGGCGGCGGCGAAACCGGAGATACGGACGATCCGAACACTGTCGAATCAATTGAGAAATCATCTCCGTCAGCAGCCGTATCCGACCCGACCGACGGTCTCGATATATGGACGGATGTCCGCGACAATGTGAATTACGCGGGTGTCACGACCATATATCCGCCGCTCGCTCAGGGCTTGTTTTGGCTTTCGCATGAGATTGCACCGGGCAGCGTTTTGATGATGAAGCTGCTGCTTGTCGGCTGTGAGTTGATCGGCATTTTGTTTCTCGGATTGACATTGCGGCGGCTGGAAATGCCGGTGACGAGCGTGATTTTGTACGCATGGAATCCGCTGATGATAAAGGTTTTTGCCGCGAGCGGACATGCCGATGCGATTCTGGTCGCGACCCTTTGCATGTTGGCCTATTTCATCGCTCGTGGAGCGAAAACATTTGCGGCGGTGGCTTTGGGTTTGGCAATTTTGGCGAAATTGAGCCCGGTAATTCTGTTGCCGTTTGTCGCAAGACGAATCGGATTGCTCAGAACGCTGCTTATCGCTGCGGTTGTTTTTATAGGATATTTGCCTTTTTTAGACGCCGGACAGAATCTGTTTGCAGGATTTTTGAAGTTTGCCGGCGAATGGCAGTTCAACCCCGGAGTGTTTGGGCTTTTGCGTTGGATATTTGAATTTGTATCGGCGGACGCCGCCGGTTTAGCACGCACGGTTTGCGCTCTTATGATTTTGGCGATTGTCGGGTGGCTGACCATGCGTGACGATTTGAGCGAACGAAATTTTTTTCGCGCCTCGGCGATCGTGCTTGGCTCAGCGATAATTCTTAGCCCGACAGTGATGCCGTGGTATCTCAGCTGGGTTTTGCCGTTCGCAGTTTTAGCCCGTCAATATATTTGGATCTTTTTTTCCGCTTTTGTATTGATGGCATTTCATATAATGATCGATCTAAATGAATATACGTTGGTTTTGTGGTTCGAGCACGGGTTATTTTTTGCATTGCTATTTTTTGGGCTTTATCGCCGAAAAATAACCAAGCCCTTGTCTCTGGTGATAGCAGGTGGAATCCGGCCAAATTAGAAGAATCTTTTGGTCGAAAATAAAGAAGGTATTTGAGGAGTAAAATATGAATAATAAAATCCGAATGTTCTTGTTTCTTGGAATTTTGTTCGTGCCGGGATTCGCGATTGCCCAAGGCAGCGGAAGTTACGAACCGCCGCCGCGCACATCGCCGAATGACAATGTTCGAGAGGAAACGAATTTCGTTGTAACACGCAGCACTTCCGGGTCAATCGTCGGAATCAAAGAAGGAATATTGACGATAAAGACAAGCAAAGAGAAAGTGGTCGTGGTTGCTATTTCAAAAAACACGAAATTCAAGCTTGGCAAAAAGACGATTAGCATCGATGAGCTGGACGAAAGCTTTTTCAAAGAAGGACGCGGTGTAAAAATCACCTACCGGCCGATTGAAAATTCGCGCGCGGCTTTCGATAAAATTGCATTGCTGATTACGTTCGAAGAGGAAAAAAGAGAGAAGCCGACGTTAGGCTAAGACTTAAAATGGCCGCAAACTGAATTTGTTTCTGCGGTCGAATGAACAAGGAGGCAGCGTTATGAATAATCCATTCAAACTCGTATTTCTTGCGATATTTTTGCTCGTACCTGCGGTCGTTTTTGGTCAGGGCAGCGGTTCAACCGAGCCGCGAAACA
>JBOGOW010000294.1:0-5133 GCA_050748285.1 Pyrinomonadaceae bacterium | reverse complement strand
GCCGAAACCGGAACGCTGCTGATCGAATTTGGCACGCTGAGCAAATTGACGGGCAAACCTGTCTATTACGAAAAAGCGAAACGCGCCCTTGTCGAGACTTACAAACGGCGGTCGAATATCGGGTTAGTCGGGACGAATATCAACGTCGAAACCGGCGAATGGACAAATACCGATTCGCACGTCAGCGCCGAGATCGATTCGTATTACGAATATCTTTTGAAATGCTGGCTGCTTTTTGGCGATCGAGACTGTAAGAAAATGTGGGACGAAGGCATTTCTGCGGTTAACAAGCATCTTGCAGACGAGACGAGGGTGAAGCGAGGAACACTACTTGGCGAAATGCAAATGAGCGATGGGCTGTGGTACGGCCACGCGGATATGCATTCAGGAAAGAGAACCGAAACAACGACCGGTGCACTCGATGCATTTTTCCCGGGTCTGCTTGCTCTAGGCGGCGATCTGGAACGTGCCAATCGATTGCAGGATTCGATGTTCAAAATGTGGCAGATTCACGGCATCGAGCCCGAAGTTTACAACTACAAAACGGGAAAAGTTGAACATGCCGGTTATCCGCTGCGGCCTGAGATCGTCGAATCTGCGTATATCCTTTATCGGAAAACGAAGGATCCGAAATATCTTAAAATGGGTGAACAGTTGTGGAAAGATTTTGTAAAGCATTGCCGTACCGAAGTTGCGTATGCGGGGTTGAAAAGCGTCGAGACAAAAGAAAAAACGGACTATATGCACAGCTTCGTGCTTGCCGAAACATTCAAATATTTTTATCTGTTATTCGCGCCGGAAAACTCGTTAGATTTTAAGAAGATCGTTTTTAATACCGAAGCACATCATATCCGTAAAACCTGGAAAAATTAGCCACAGAGGCCACAGAGGTCTTGAATAAGGCTCGAATGATTTCTTAGTGTCCTCTGTGAACTCAGTGGCAGGAACAAATGGCAAAAAAGAAAACGATAGCAAAAACTGAAAAGAAAATTCTGATAACGGGCGGCACCGGTTTTTTGGGTGCCGAGATAGTTCGGCAGTTTTTGGATGCTGGCGAGAAAAAACTGCGCGTAATGGCGTCGAGCGTGCCGGAATGGATGACTGATGCAGGTGTTGAGGCGGCAGTCGGATCGGTTACAAATCGCGATGACGTCGTGGCGGCTGTGAAGAACGCATCGGTCATTTTTCATCTTGCGGGGAAAGTTTCGCGTGATAACAACGACGCGGCTGCGATGAACAAGGTCCATGTCGAGGGCACGCGAATTTTGTGCGAAGCCGCAAAAGAAGCGGACGTGCAGACAATGATCCTTGCTTCATCGAGCGGCACGATAGCGGTTACCGATGACAAGCAAATCGTGGACGAGACATATCCGCAGCCGGTCGAGATAATCTCGCAATGGGCATACTACGCATCGAAATATTATCAGGAGCGCACCGCGTTAACCGAGTTTGAAGGCGACGGGCGAAAGCTTGTGATAATGAATCCGACGCTGCTGCTTGGGCCAAACGATGAACGGCTTAGCTCGACAAAGCTCGTGCTTGATTTTCTTGCAAAAAAAATTCCGTATTCTCCCAGCGGCGGATTGAGTTTTGTCGATACGCGCGATGTCGCCCCGGCATTTATCAATGCGATTGAAAAGGGAAGCCATCAGGAAAAATATCTGCTCGGTGCAGCGAATATGACTTTTGCCGAGTTTTTCGGAAGGATCGAGCGCCTTTCAGGTGTTTCGGCTCCGATGCTCAAAATGCCGAAAAAATTTGCGATGGCCGGTGCGTCGATGATCGAATCGTTCTTTACAAACCGCGGCAAAGCGTCGCCCGTAGCATCGAAAGAGGTCGAGCAAGCCGAGCATTTCTGGTATTTCGATTCAACAAAAGCGACTGAAAAACTAGGGTTCGACCCACGTGATCCGCAGGAAACCCTCAACGACACGATCTCTTATTTACGTTCGGATGTCCTCGGCGAAGGCATCTTTAGCTAAACAAAAACCAAGATGTTTTTAGATGTCGTCCGGCACGTACAAAAATACTAATTCAACACTGCTTGAGGTGTCGCGAGTCGAAACAGAACTTCCCATTGCGTACCAATCGGAAAGGCTTCGCCATTCGATCTTGCCTACATTTACGGGCCACGGATCATAAACCAATAGAACATGATCGAGTCCCGGCAGCCACATAATTCCGGCGATCACAACGATATGCGTTTTTCCGTTTACCCAAAGCGGCCCATATTGCTTTAGCCAGCCTTCGATCGTTTCGGGCGTTGGCGACATTGGCGGCACGTGTTTCAGTCCAATGCGTTTCGCCATCTGCATTATCTGGGGATTTTGAATCCCTTTGTTGTCGTCGCGGATCTTGGCGCATTGAGCGTCAAATTCGGGTGAGATCAAATGTGCAAAACTTTTCTGCTCTTTTTCTTCTTTCCATTTGATCAGCATTTGAGTACTTGCGTACCAACAACTATCTGACAGCGACTGTGGGATCAAAGTCATGTTTTGAACTACGTATGCCATAATCTGCCTCCTACCTAAACGATAGACGAATTGCCGGATGCTTTTTTGCCAAAAATCCGATACGCGAAATAAACGATCAATCCGATAGCTGCCGCGACGATTATAGAAAGCCCTTCTTTGGTGAAATCTACCCGTGTCAACAGCCAAACGATCAAACCGAGAGAAAGAATCGCG
The DNA here is from genome assembly GCA_050748285.1 of Pyrinomonadaceae bacterium. GTDB lineage: Bacteria > Acidobacteriota > Blastocatellia > Pyrinomonadales > Pyrinomonadaceae > OLB17. Next base: position 2,446 of record JBOGOW010000294.1, on the reverse strand, counting down.
GCGACAATTCCCATAGGCGCTTTGAATTTTGCGTCGGGAATATCTTTGCGGTTGCGAAACATCGGCAGAGCAATGCAGGTGGTCGCGTAAACGATCAAACGCGTGATGGTCGCGATCGCCAAAGCCGTGATGAACGATGATTGAACTGTCAAAATGAAAATGACAACACCTGTGAGGATGATTGCGATAAATGGTGTCTTGAATCGTGGGTGCGTTTTCGCCAGCGATGACGGTAACTGGTTTTGCTCGGAGATCGCAAAAAGTATCCGTGTCGAACTCATTACGCCGACGTGCAAATTGCCGAGTATCGAAACCAGTGCACCGATAGTTATCAGCGATGCTCCGAAAGCTCCCAGGAAAACGGATGCGGAATCTGCGAGCGGACGCTCGGAACTCGCAAGTCCCGGAAGCGTACCAATGCTGACGATTTGGATCGAGATGTAAATTACTGCGACTATTGCCAGCGCAGTTAGCGTCCCGAAAGGCACATTTTTCTCCGGTTCTTTAGTCTCTCCCGAAAGAACGACGGCGGCCTCAAAACCAACAAATGCGTAGATCAATAAAAGAACCGCGCTCGAAAACGATCCAAATTCCGGCGAGACGGCAAAATCGAAATTTGCCGGCTGGACAAAAAACATTCCGACAGCGGCAAAGACAAGCAAAGGAAGAATTTTGCCGACAGTGAAAATATTTGTTGCTAAAGCCGATTCGCGAACGCCGATCAAATTGACGATCAGGATCGTCAGCACAACTAGGCTGATGAAAACAATTCTCATCGCACCTTCATTGGCGCCGGGCACAAAAAAGCCTAAGTATGTAACAAATAAATTGCAGTTTGCGGCAAACGTCGCAACGCGGACTATCCAATAAAGCCACCCGACCTCGAACCCGACGACATCGCCGAACGCTTCACGAGCGTAGAGATATGGCCCGCCGGTTGCTGTGAATCTGCTCGAAACTTCGGCATAGCACAACGCGATCAGGCCTACAATAAGGGCGCACGCGACAAACGCGATCAGGCTGTAACCGCCGATCTGGGCATACACTTTTGCCGGAAGGCCGAAGATGCCGGCGCCGATGATCGTGTTGATAACGATCGCAGTGAAATCCCAGCGGCCGATCCCTCGAACAAGTTTTTCTTCAGTCATTTCGTGTCTTGGTGCCCGGCAGTTTTCAAGCCGTCGGTTATTCGTTTATACTCTCAAGCAAGTCAAATTCAAAATTCGATAGTCTAATCGCATGAAATTCGTTACGAAATCTGCTCTCGGTTTTTGCATAGCTGTTTTGATCACGGGCTCGATCAAGATCGTCGGCCAAACCCGTTCGAAAGAGATAGTTCGCCCGGGAAATTATCGACCGCTTTTGACGGAGAATTCGCCGGAACTTCAGACGATTCTTGACCGTGCGGTAAGCGATGTGATCGGCGCGTATCCGTCGGGTGGTTTTAAGCCGGATGATATTTCGGCGACTCTCATCGACCTTCGCGATCCTGGAAAACTTCGCTCGGCAAATGTTCGCGGCGACCGAAAGATCTACCCCGCGAGCGTTGTAAAAATGTTTTATATGGCGGCGCTCGAGCGGCAGCTGGAGGATAAAAAGATCGTGTTGACCAAGGAACTGACTCGCGGGCTGCGCGATATGATCGTTGATTCGTCGAATGAAGCGACGCAGTACGTTCTGGACGTGCTGACCGACACATCAAGCGGTGCCGAATTACCACAAAAAGATTTCGAGAAGTGGCAATATAAACGAAACCGCGCCAACCGTTTCTTTTCGTCGCTTGGATATGAAAACATAAATGTCAACCAAAAGACTTTTTGCGAAGACGCTTATGGCGTCGAACAGCAAACACGAAACTACAAGGGCGAAAACCGCAATATGCTTACGACGAATGCAACGGCGCGGCTGCTTGTGGAGATCGCGTTGCGGCAATTCGTGAATGAGAGTCGAAGCGATGCAATGCTCGATTTGATGAAACGCGATCCATTCAAATCTTCGAAAGACCCGGACGATCAGTCAACTGGATTTACGGGCAAAGCATTAGTTGATTTGAAAATGACGGACGCGAAAATATGGTCAAAGGCCGGCTGGACGAGCAGGTCGCGTCACGATGCTGCCTATATTGAAACCGCGGACGGCCTGAAATTTGTGCTTGTGATTTTTACCGAGAACCATGCGAATGATCGCGGGCCGATTCCCAAGGTCGCCGCGAAAATAATTGAAGGAATGAAAGCGAAATGACTCGAACGACATGACTCGATTCACTAGTGCTTTGTAACTTAAGTTAGTGGACTTTTTTGTGTTATGCGCGTGTAATTCGCGGTTCTGGGTTTTTGCAGCGGACGAGCGACCGCCAATGCAAAAGCCCGCACGAAGTAAGGGCGAAAAGACTGGAACGCAGGCATCCTTGCCTGCTTCGAGTGCGGAGTGCGGACAGGAATGTCCG
>JBOGOW010000293.1:0-5148 GCA_050748285.1 Pyrinomonadaceae bacterium | reverse complement strand
GTACCAAATCACCTTTATGGAATGTGGTTAGTTTTTTGTTCTTGATGTCGTCATAATTAGTTCTGCTATAAATCTCGTAAGTCATTCCGTTGGGTTCTTGAAATGAGTCATTAACCGTCATGCGGCTCTTGCCCGAACGAGAATCAGTCGTCGAAGTTGTGATAAGTCTTCGAAATATTTCTGGGAATGAAGCGTCGGTCAAAGATATTTGCTTTTTGGGATAAATTAGTATCGAGTGAACTTTACCTAAGTATTTTGGATCCAGAAGATATGTTAATTTTTCACCTTTTTCATTGCGATTTTCTTTTATCCAAATATCATCATAATATTCAAAACCAATTGACCAATCAGCATCGTAATTACATCTATTTTCACATTCTCGTCCGAAAATTTTCTTAACATCGTCTCTAGTTGAAACACCAAGCCTAAGGTCTTTCAGTTTTCCTTTTCCAAAGAACTCAAATCCCGGTAATTCATTCGGAAAAGGACTCTCTTGTGCCGAAGCACTTACGACAAGTGCCAAAATAAAAATGATTGTCATTCTTGCGAATTTCATAAATCACTCTCGCCTCGTGCTAGGTTACGGATGATCATTCGGATCATCAACCGTCAAACCTTCGCTGATGGCGGCCGTGTTTAAATCAGTGTCGGCGGAAAGCAAAACCAAAGAAGATAGACCGACCCTAACTCTCGCATTTTCGGATTCCAACACCGCCGCAAGTTGAACAGCGTCGTAACCACGAAGAGCATATTTTATTGCAAATTTAGCGGCCTCTCTTATCAGACTTTCGCTGATCTCCACTTTTTGAAACTCTTTTAGATAGTCCTGTTCAAACTGTAAGCGGGCATTCTCGGCGCCAATCGTCGAAATATGACCGCCTTTCTCACGCCGAGTGACAGCGGAAACTACTTCGACAAAAGTAGTGCGGGCGACATAAACCGTGTTGTCTTTCGGACCGGCGATTGCGGTAAGCCAATCTGAACCGGTTTCGTCGATGTATCGTTTTACTATCGCACTCGAATCGCAAAAGAAAGCCGCCATTTACCTTCGCTCCTCGATAATCGTTTCGGACACCGGCTTACCTTTGACTTCAACACGCTTATAGTTCTCATAACGCGAAAAGTCGGTAATCGGCGGCGGCGGTTTGCCGATGATTCCTTTTTCGTAAAGGTGCTGAGCAAATTCCTCTTCGGTCATTGTCGGTTTGTTTTCTCCATTTTTCAGGAGAGAATCAACCAAAGATTTGACCTTTTCCAAATCTTCGACGGAAAGCTGTTTTACTTCCGTTTCTATTTGTTCGACTGTAACTTGCATAATTTCTTACTTCCAAATTTCCTGAATATTCAGGATGAATCCTTTGAGAAGCGGATCGCCGGAAATCGTAGCCGGGTTGTCCATAATTTCGACTTCGGCATTTGGGCGATAGACATAAACTTTGCGTTTGTCGGGATCGATCAGCCAACCGAGAGAAGCGCCGTTTTCAATATATTCTTCCATTTTCGCCTGTAGTCTTTTGAGCGTGTCGGAGTCCGATTTGAGTTCGACAACGAAATCGGGGCAGACGGGAGCGAATTTTTTGCGTTTGGCGGACGGAATAGAGTTCAATTTTTCGCGCGTGATCCATGACAGGTCAGGTGAGCGCTTAGCTCCGTTTGGCAAGCGAAAGCCCGTCGATGAATCAAAGCCTTGACCACGACCGTCTTTTCGTGCCCAAATTCCGAAGTCAATGATCAGATTATAGTTTTTTATACCAGTATCCATTCCTGTCGGCGCCATAATTTCGATATCTCCATTTTTATCCATTTCGATACGCGCATCCCGGTTTACCTGGCACATCTCAAAAAATTCGTCATCGCTGATGTCTCGTGGTTTGGGGAATTCAAACCGGAAATGGTCGGTCCATTCCCGCATCGTTCCGCCGATAAGTTTTGTGTCAATTGTTATTGCCGTCATAAAATCTCCTGGCCGCGAACTCTTCGATACTTCGGACTCCTTTATGTTACCATTCTAGCAAAACGACCTTATCAACTGAACTTTAATATGAAATTTGGACAAGTAGCCAATCCGGAGGAAATCGATTTTACGATTCCGCCGGATCACAAAGACACAAAAGCTGTATTGGGAAAATCGAAGGCAAATGGTCTTGATGTGTATGTCGGCTGTGCGAAGTGGAACAAGACCGATCTTAAGGGCTTTTATCCAAAAGGGACAAAGGATGAATTGGGATATTATTCGACGCAGTTTAATTGTATTGAGTTGAACGCGACGTTTTACCGGCTGTTTCCGCCAACGACGTTTGAGAAATGGTATGCGGGAGTGCCGGAATGCTTCAAATTTTTCCCAAAATTGGAACAGACAATATCGCATTTTCGGCGGCTGAAAGATGTCGAAGAAGTGGTGGATAACAATGTCTCCCATTTTTCCCTTTTGCAGGAAAAACTTGGCGTGCCTTTTTTGCAGCTTCACAATAATTTCGGCACAAAGGATTTCGACCGTGTTAAAAAGTTCGTCGAGAATTGGAAATACGACATCCGGCTTGCCATCGAATTTCGCCATACCGATTGGCACAATAACCCGGAAGTTTCAGACGAGGTGTACGCCATGCTCGCGAAGAACAAGATCCACAATGTCCTTGTCGATACCGCGGGTCGCCGCGATCTAATGCACATGCGGCTGACCACGCCGACCGCATTCATCCGCTGGGTTGGTGCCAATCATCCCGAATCCGACCGCGCCCGGCTCGACGAATGGATCGAACGGATCGCAAGCTGGAAAAAGCAGGGACTAAAAGAGCTTTACTTTTTTGTTCACCAAAACATAGAAAAAGAATCACCGCTGCTATCGGCGTATTTTATAGAGCGGCTGAACAAGAGAATCGGGGTTGATTTGAAAATTCCCAAAACGCTTTGAGGCAGAGTTTCCTGAAAAATGCAGTAGAGAAGCGGGTGAACCGGCAAGCTCTGCGGTTGGTTGCAGCAAGCCGCCTTAACCTTAACCCCAGATTTCGTTCATCGTAATGGTGAGTCCGGTAAGTTCCGGTTCGGCTGAAATGCTCGGCGGGTCGTCAAGGGTTTGCGGTTCGGTATTGGGTCGATAGATCGTAACCGTTCGCTTGATTGGATCGATCAGCCAGCCTAATAAAGCTCCGTTTTGCATATACTCATCCATTTTGCGGCGGAGTTTCGAAAGGCTGTCGGAAGCCGACCGAAGTTCGACAACGAAATCGGGACAAATTTCTGCAAAGCCGGAACGCTCCTCATCCGAAAGTGCGTTCCAGCGTTTAAAGCTGACCCAGCTTGCATCAGGCGAACGCAGGGCTCGATTGGGCAGCGTGAAACCCGTTGAAGATTCGAATGCACGCCCGCTACCGTCTTGTTTTGCCCAGACCCAAACGAGTGCGGACAGATTCATATTAATGCCGCCAGTTTCAGTATAGGCTGGTGCCATAAGAATTATTTCTCCGTTGCTGTCACGTTCAATACGGGCATCCGGGTGACGGCGGCAAAAGTCCAGAAACTCCTCGTCTGAAAAAGTACGAGCGACTCCGCCAAGGTCAACCTCCATTCCGGGGTAACCCCATACCTCTATCTTTTGGCCGTCAGTCGCGGTTGTTGAAATCATAAAAATCTCCACTTATATCTTAGCAAGAAAAGCCGCGCCGCCGAATGTCAGCAGCAGAATGATGCTCACGAAGGCGTTGGTTGTAAAGAATGCCGCGTTCATGCGGGAAAGGTCGTTAGCTTTTACCAGCGTGTGCTGATAGATCAGCAGAATACCGACAGCTATTGCGCCGACGAGCGAAAGCAAAGCCAGGCCAGTTACCAGGTAAAGGAAGATCAAAACAATGAAGGCTTGAAAATGGAAGAGCCTTGCGATCCACAATGAATTTTTTATGCCGAATCGTGCGGGTATAGAACGCAGACCGGCGGAGCGGTCGAAATCGAAATCCTGACAGGCATAGAGGACATCGAATCCGGCAGTCCACATCAAAACGAACAACGAAAGCAAAAGTGGAACCTCAGAATCAAGTTCGCCGCGGACCGCGATCCACGCCGCCGAGGGCGAGATCGCAAGGGCGCAGCCTAAAATAATATGTGCAAATGCAGTAAATCGCTTTGCATAAGAATAGCCTAGAACGAAGAACAGCGCGACGGGTGAAAGTGCGAAAGTCAGCCAATTTAAGGAATACGAAGCGATCAAAAAAACAGCGATAGAAACGAAAAGAAACGCCCATGCGAAACCGACCGAAAGTTTGCCGCTTGGCAATTCCCGATTTGCGGTTCGCGGATTTTCGGCATCTATATCGCGGTCAACGATACGGTTAAACGTCATCGCCGCCGAACGCGCGCCGACCATCGCAATGATTATCCAGAATAATTGCCACCACGTCGGCAGCCCTTCGGCGGCCAATACAGCTCCGAGCAACGCGAATGGAAGCGCAAATAACGTGTGCTCGAATTTGATCATTTCGAGCGTGGTTTTTAATTTTTGAAAAAGGCGCGCCAAAGCGAATAATTCTACCAAATTTGACAGAGAGCGGACACTCATGCCTGCATGAGTCAGCTACCTCGATAATCGGCTTGGGTATTCGAATGCTTAGACGTTCGTGAGGACAGAGCCACCCCCGCTCGCAGATGCGGCGGCGGGGACCCCGGCGAGTGTCCTCGCTCCGTTATTTTCCGGTGCGTGCTTGTGAAAGTCGAAGCGCTTGTCGTCGGACGGCATCGGAAACATTGCGATTTTTTGAAAGTGCGGCAAGATCGCGGAGCTGAAGCCGCGATAGAATAGTCAAAACATTTGCGATCGGCGTTCGCGGATTTCGAGCCAGGCTATGAGCGATCGGATACAGCCGCGACCATTGCCGGTTGTTTGCGATCTGCCGCAGAATGTCTTCGCTGATCGCCCGCATTGCGGCGATCATTTCGACCTCTTGATCGGTGATTCGCGGATTCTTGACAACCGCCTGCGCGATCACTCGGTTCGGGTCGCGTATAAGGATATTTCGGGCTTCGCGGTCGCCCTTCAACGCAAGCTGTGCCCGATCTTTCATACCCATCTTCAATACACGGCTGATGATCGAGATGCGTTCGTTCGACATATCGCCATCTTCTGATCTAAATTCACCGATGATCTTATCGACGATCGCC
>JBOGOW010000292.1:0-5155 GCA_050748285.1 Pyrinomonadaceae bacterium | reverse complement strand
CGTCGGCGCGTTTCGGTTTGTAGGGTTTATAAGCAGATGCATTCCTGAATACGATTACGTTTGTTTCAATGGGGCTAACGACCCGCATTCCGGGAAACAGCAGCCGGAAAGTTTCGCGAAACTGCTCGAGTTTCGTCGCAACTTGGCGAATCGATTTCTCATTGGCGTTGCCGACCAGGTGAAAGTTTTTTGAACGAACGCTGATCCACTCGTCTTTTGCAAATGCGGTTAGCGCAAATGCAAGAAGTGCGAGTGAACTGAGAAGAATCGCTCTAACATATCGGTTTGTCACTTTGTTTTACTCCAATTTCTTTGATGGCTGAATTCTAAGGTAGGTTCGTAGTGCGGTCAAGGTATTTCTTTCGCAACTGCAAGTCCGATCACAGCGAGTAAACGCCCCGTTTTCCCGAATTTCTTTTTTTCAACGCGGTATGAAAAGAAAAGATCGCTGCGCTGCATCGTGCAAAAGGGCGATATGAAAATACTCGATGCGGGAATCCCGGCGGCGATCAACTTGTCTCGATTTGCGGCGTTAAGATCGACGAGTGCGTGGCCGGGCCGCGTTTCGGTGAAATATTTTTCGTTCTCGCCGGATTCGTTTAGAAATGCATCGATAACGTCTTGTCCGATCTCATAGTTCTTTCCTGAGGCCGCAGAACCGATCGCGGCGATCATATTTTTTGGGTCGGCACCATAATTTCGTTTCAGTATTTCTAACGCACGAACAACGATCGATTTGGCTGTGCCTTTCCAGCCGGAATGGATAGCAGCGTACGAGCGCGTGGCCGGATCGCCAATCAAAATTGGGACGCAATCAGCTGTTTTAACACCGACCAATGTATTTGGAAGATCGGAAACAAGAGCATCGAATTTTTCTTCACTATTCGAAATGTCTTCGTCGTTTGCGACGGTTTTTACATCGTCACCGTGTACTTGCCACGCGGTTGCGAGATTGAATTCACCCTCGAAAACATTTAGAAATCTACGGCGATTTTCGTATATGTTTTCAGCGGCGTCTTCATCAAAACCTGCAAGGTTAAGCGAATTTTCCGGAAAATCCGAAACGCCGCCGAGCCGCGTAGAAAAACCATTTACAAAACCGGCTTCTTCCAACGGACTGCAAACCAAGACCTTTACACCATCGCGTTCTCGCCAATAGAAGCCAGATTCTGCTAAAGTTTCATCATCGGAAATGATCATTTCGACCGGAATCGACATAGTAGAAGTTTATCGCATCGCCGAAACGATGGCGAGAACTCCGCGATTTACGGAGCGTGTTTTCACAGCCGCCGAACGTGAATATTGCGATGCAAAAGGTGTTGCTGCCGCCCAAAGTTACGCCGGAAGATTTGCCGCAAAGGAAGCATTTTTAAAAGCGCTAAAAACCGGCTGGCGGGGAAAGATCGGCTGGCAGGATATCGAAATTGTAAACGACGCCGATGGCGTGCCGTCCTTGAAGATAAATGGCGAGGCTGCAAAATTACTTGCCGAGATCGGTGCCGAAAGCGTGCACATTTCTATTTCGCATACAGCCGAGCACGCAGTTGCGCAGGTCATATTCGAAGGTTCAAATAAATAACGATCTCTATTTGATCTCGTCGGCTGCGAGCAGGCCGAAATAGGTTACGCGTTCGCCCGTATAGTGATGCAGGATGCGGGCCGCATGTTCTTTCTTCAAATTCGTTTCGACCGAGACCATAACCATGCAATGTCCGTCCTGCAAATGTTTTTCGTAGCGTTCAAGATACGTTCGGTCCGGCCCGATATGCTGCAGCGAGCGAAGTACCGTCGCAAGCACACCGTGTCTGGCTCCGGTGAAATCCATTCGCTTTTCGCCCTCATAGCCGCAAAATGCTTCAATAACGTCCTCACCAAACCCGTTTTCACGCAACTCGGCAACCGCAGTTTCCATCGTCTGCGGATCTTCGAAAACCGTAACCACCTTGTGAAGCGGATATGTAATAAAACTATCCTGCTCTCTCGTTTGTGTTTCCGTACTCATTTTTCCCTCCTTGTTTATGATTCAGGTTCTTTCCGGCAAGATGCCTAGAGCGAATACGGGTTGCGTAAATGGCAGGTGATTGCATAGATGGCGCGAACTGGGTAAGATGGGGAGATGAGACCATATTCAAATGACCTACGGCGGCGGATAATAGAGGTGATACAGGAAAACGAGGAGAGCCAGGCGGAAATAGCAGAGCGATTTTCGGTATCGGTATCGTTTGTGGAAAAGCTATGGCAAAGGTTTCGCTCATCGGGAAGTTATGAGGCAAAGCCGCACGCAGGTGGACGCGAGCGCATCTTGAAGGGGTATGAAGCGTTTATTCGAGCCGAAGTCAAAGCACAGAGCGACATCACATTGGATGAGTTGGCCAAAAAAGTGGCTAAGGTGAACGGCGAAGGCACGCTCGCGGGAAGCATTGGAAACGGCACTAAAAGAAGCCCTCCTCCTAATCACCCCCAACGATGCCGCAGGCTGGTTCGCCAGTTGTGGCTATCCCATACATTGATGCCGTAGCCGCTCTAGATAACCTCAAGGTTTTTTCGGCGTCGGGCTTGGCTCAGTTGGCACATTTTCTTCGCCGACGATGGTTACGTCGGTGCGGCCGACTCTGTAATTCGTATATTTCACGCGTACCTTCATTTTAACGACATTTCCGTTGTCGAAAACGAGTTCGTCGTCGGAAGTCGAAAATGAAGGAAACCAGTATTTGCCGTCCACGTTTTCGCGCCAGGTTTCGACCGTTGGGTATTTATTATTCTTGTCTTCGGGAACGGCCTTGCCCTTCGATTTGACGATCATCAGATCGCGGTCGTCCACCCAAACGCGGCCGTTGAACAAACGCAGTTTTGATTTTTTGGGATCCGGCACGACCTTTGGCTCGACATCGAATACGTGAAGATTGAGTTCGTCGATCTTCTCTTTACCAAGATATGTAAACTTGTAATGCGTCACATTCCGGGGCTCAAGAGCGAACGGATTGACACCACCCAAGTCTTCGATGTCTTCGAGCGTAACATCAATCTCAGTCAACGTCGAAACCGGAAAAAATGTGATCTTTTCGAACCTTTGACCGTCGTTGTTAAATGTCAAAAAAGAATCGCGTCGATAAACACCTGTTATCTGCCCGCCGAGACCGATCGTCCCGATCGTCGCGCTGCGATCGAACGCATATACATTCAATGCTTCACGAAACCTGCCCTCGTTGGTCGTAAAGGTCTTGACGATCCGGTCGATCTCGGCCTGGCTTAAATCGGTCTTTTCGATCTTCGATGCCTGACCTAAAATCGATTGGACAGATAATGCAAATATTAACGAAACAAATGTGGTCAGCTTTTTCATGAATTCACGTTCCTTCGGACTACATTCAATAGATGCGGATTTACAAGGATAAGTTGACAAGAGTTCGATGGAAAAGAAAAGTCTTTGGTAAATCGATCTAATTCTAGGAGATTCAATGCGGTCATATTTATTTGAACTGCCAAACTAGTTGATGTTAATCTTTTATCATGAATGTTTCATCAGAGAATATCGCACCCGAAACCCTCGCAACGATTAGCGATCAAGCGAAGATTCGCGGATTGTCGATTGACGAATATTTACGTGAATTAATTCCGCAAACTGTCGGCGAAACTGCTTCAAAAGCTCGCTTTAGTGATGCTGAATTCGAACTTGATATGGTCTCTTTCGCCGAGGAATCGGGGCATGGAACAACCTATTCAGGCGGATATTCCCGCAAGGATATTTATTCTGACCACGATTGATGTCCTATATTCTGGATACAAACTGCTATCTCAGATTGGCCGACAGGCAAAGTCCACTGCGGAACACGATCCTAAATGCGATCCGAAACCTTCGACGTGAAGATCAGATCATCTTCACAACTCCGCAAATCATCGCTGAATTTTGGAACGTGTGCACTCGCGAATCCAGCATGCGAGGTGGCTTGGAACTTACACCAAAGCAAACGGAAAGAAAAATTGATTTAATGCTGAAGCATTTTCCGATACTGTCAGACAGTTCAACGACATTCGACATTTGGCGACTGCTAGTTTCCGAAAATCAAATCGTTGGAGTCGGAGTTCACGATGCAAAACTTGTCGCGTCTATGATCGCGCATTCAGTTCAGCACCTAGTCACATTTAATACAAAAGATTTTCGCCGATACAACATGATCAGTATCGTTGATCCACGCGACATTTAGATGCTTTCAACCGCTCGAACGAAAGTCTTCACTCCATCAATCAACAAAATCAACCTTAACCTTATGCGGGATGATGCCGGCTTTGTGGCCTTCGGCGAGAAGCCTCTTTACTCCCTCGCGGCCGCGCTCACCGTAGTCGAGCGTAAGGTCATTGACCCACATCGCGATAAATCGGTCGGCCATTTCGGGAGCCATGTCGCGTGCGAACTGCATAGCGTACGAAAGCGCGTCCTCTCGGTTTTCGAGCGAGTATTGAATGCTCTGATAGAGATGTTTCGATACCTGTTTCATCAGGTCTTTGCCGAGGTCGCGGCGGATCGCGTTCCCGCCCATAGGCAGAGGAAGGCCGGTTTTTTCGTGCCACCATTCGCCAAGATCAAGCACTTTGTCAAGCCCGAGCTGTTTGTAAAAAAGCTGTCCCTCGTGAATCAGCAATCCGGCGTCGGCCTTTTCATTTTGGACGGCGTCGATAATCTCGTCAAACGGCACCACGACATGCTCGAATTCACGGTTGAAGAGTCGAAGAGCCAGGTATGCGCTTGTCAGTTCGCCCGGCACGGCTATCTTCATTTGGCCGATCTCATCAGGATTTCGCGGCTCTTTTGCGACAACGATCGGGCCGTATTTGTCGCCGATGCTCGCTCCGTGCGGAAGCAATGCATATGTATCCGAAACATAGGCGTATGCATGAAACGAGATCGCCGTAACGTCAAAAACGCCGTTCTTCGCGTCTTCGTTGAGCGATTGAATGTCCTCTAGCGTGTGCTCGAATTTCAAGCCGTCGGTCTCGAGTTTGTTCGTCGCAAGGCCGTAGAACATAAATGCGTCGTCCGAATCAGGCGAATGGGCGACGGTGATGGTGCGTATTTCTGGAGTGGCTTCAGGTTGTGCTGACATAAAAAACCTATGCGGAGACCCGCGAATGCAGAAGCCCGCGCGTGAGCAAGAGC
>JBOGOW010000291.1:0-5246 GCA_050748285.1 Pyrinomonadaceae bacterium | reverse complement strand
GCATTGGAACGCGGACATTCCTGTCCGCATTCCGCATTCCGCATTCCGCGCTCGAAGCAGGCAAGGATGCCTGCGTTCCAGTCTTTTCGCCCTTACTTCGTGCGGGCTTCTGCAATGGCGGGCTTTTGCATTAGCGGTCAACGGGACGAGCGTCCGCTGTAAAAACCCCGAACCGCGAACTCACACGCGAAATAACACAAAAAAATCACTAACTTCAGTTACAAAGCACCAGGCAGAAACTAGACGGAAAGGTTCCGGTATTCGCTGCGGAAATATATCAGCGGGTCGTTATCGCTAATGAAAGTATTTTCAACATCCGCGACGAAAATGGTATGATCGCCGCCGTCGTGTGCAAAGCGAACTTTGCAATTGAGAACAGCGGTTGCGCCTTCGATTGCCGGCAAGCCGTTCGACTCCAAAGGCAATTCGAACGCCTCGAATTTATCAACCAATTCGGTCGCAAAATGTTCGGAAAAATGAACATGCGAATCGTTTAAAATGCTCACGGTGAAAATTTCCGATTCGGCAAATGCGTAATGGCTAGCGGTCGCCTTTTCGATACAGACAAGGATCATCGGCGGCTCAAGGGAGACCGAACAAAAGGCCGATACGGTCAAGCCGTGCAATTTCCCGTTCGCATCTTTGGTTGTTACCACTGTAACGCCGCTTGCGAAACGCGAAAGTGCCGCTCTGAAATCATCGCTGTTCACAGGCATATTAAACCCAAAATCTAACCTTTCACAACACGCGAAGCAAGGACACTTAATATTCGACCGAAAGTTGAAGTTCAAACCACGATACCGGATAATCGCTCAAACGATGACCGAACTGGCTAATTTTTTCCTTGACGTTTCTGCATCCGTCGATCGCGAACTCGAAAAACAGCTTGCTTCGAATAGTTATTCGCCGCCGATTCTGATCGAGGCAATGCGTTGGAGCATCTTCGCCGGCGGCAAGCGATTTCGCCCTGCGTTGGTTTTCGCTGCTGGCAGAACGTTTGGTGCAAATGAAGATTCGCTTACCACAACCGCAGCGGCGATTGAGATGCTGCATACCTACTCGCTTATACACGATGATCTGCCGGCGATGGACGACGACGATCTTCGCCGCGGGCGTGAAACGTGCCATAGGCGATTCGGCGAGGCGACGGCAATACTTGCGGGCGACGCGCTTCAGGCAAAGGCGTTTGAAACGGTTGCACGCGCCGATTCGCTCAGCGATGAGACTAAGGTCGATCTTCTTTCCGGTCTCGGTGAGGCGGCGGCGAGAATGGTTTCGGGCCAGCAGCTTGATCTTGAATCGGAAGGCAAGAATCTTTCGATTGAAAACGTCGATCGAATTCATATTAACAAGACGGGAGCTCTTGTTGCTTTTTCTGTCGCGGCCGGAGCGACAATTGGTAACGCTTCAAAAGAGGAATTGGCGTCGATCAGTGCATTTGGAACCGAAATCGGACTTTTATTTCAGATAACGGATGACCTTTTGGACATAACCGGCTCAACCGCGATACTTGGGAAAACAGCCGGTAAAGATCGGGCTTCCGATAAGGCAACGTATCCGAACGCGATCGGCGTCGAGGCGTCCCGAACACTTGCTGCCGAGATAGCGAATCGGGCACGAACTTCATTAATGGAGGTTAAACGCGAAAGCAAGATGCTTGATTCAATGGTTACATTTTTGCTTCAACGCGAAACGTAAGGTTCAATATCTTTAACTTGACAGTCTTACACCAAGTTTCGTAGGATTTCAGTTCGCTCATTTGTCGATTAATGAGCCGCTTTTTTTGACATTCGTTCGGGCAAAACGTGCCGCAAGTCATTGCGACATAAAAGTTTTCGGGCACGTACGTCAATTGGTAGACAGCCTCCCTTACAAGGAGGAAGTTAGGGGTTCGAGTCCCTTCGTGCCCACCAGTTTTATAATTGAGAACGGACAATGGATAATTGAGAATGTCAGAAATCGCTTTCAATTTTCCATTTTCAATTGTCCATTCTCCGTTACGTTTGCGGAGTCGTAGTTCAGTTGGTTAGAACGCCAGCCTGTCACGTTGGAGGTCGCGGGTTCGAGTCCCGTCGGCTCCGCCATTTTTTTACAGCCGGTCAAAATTTGGCCGGTTTTTTAATTATTGGTTATCTGCACGCTGATGAATAGGGTTCCGAATTTGTTTTGTGTAAACTCAGATTACGCCTAAGGAATATCTCCGGACAAACTGAAAAGTCAAAACTTAAAACTGAAAACGAAGTCATGTATTGTCGGCCGTTTTCAGTTTTTATTTTTTAGGTTTCAGTTTGTTCGGAACAAATCTTCGGATTTTTTTGATAATCACCTTCCTAAAGCTTAATCCGGTATAAATAAACTTCGCCCCTTCGAAAAATAATTGAATCTGATCGCACCCGAGACGCGAAAACCAATTACGATTTGAATATATTGAGTTTTGTCCCACTTGAATCGAACGATCAAGGGAAAACAAAAGGACGTTGGCGATATTTGCCGGTGTCCTTTTGCATTTCGGGAATGTGACGAATTGCGGCCAACGGCTTTTTTCGTAATGTTGAATCCGTTAATTTAAATTTGACGAAACTTAAATAGAGCTGCTTCTGTTTCGTGATCGGAGACGCCCAACCCAAAGGTTGAGGCGTAGAAAGACCTTTTGCGGCGGGAACGGCTTTTAGAACAAACAACTTTGGGAGATTAAGATGAGATATTTTTTACTATTGACAGTTCTTATCGGTGGAATTTTTGGATTGATGACCGGTTGCGGAGAGCCGGCTTCGAACACAACCGCGAATGCAGCCAACTCGAATAAGAGTTCGATGTCAAACGACTCGAAATCAAATAATTCGATGTCGAATGACAAAATGGCGAAAGACGGCGAAAATCCGATGGTTGGCGGAGCACCAATGCTTGCCTCGAAAGACATCATCGATAACGCCGTAAATTCGAAGGATCACACAACGCTGGTCGCTGCTGTAAAAGCTGCCGGTTTGGTTGAAACGCTTAAAGGCGCAGGCCCGTTTACGGTTTTTGCTCCAACCAATGCGGCGTTTGAAAAACTGCCCGCAGGTACGGTTGATACATTATTGAAACCCGAAAATAAAAAGACGCTAACCGGCGTTCTTACATATCACGTGGTGTCCGGCAAACATGACGCAGCCTCTATCGTCAAAGCAATTGAGGACGGCAAGGGCAAGGCCGAGTTCAAAACCGTGGCAGGCGGTACGCTGACCGCGACACTCGAAGGCAAAGACGTAATTCTCACCGATGAAAAAGGCGGCAAGTCAAAAGTTACGATTGCCGATGTAATGCAGTCAAATGGCGTGATTCACGTCGTTGACTCGGTTCTGATGCCCAAGTAATTGGTCTGTCTGAAGGTTGAACAGCTTCGGGCATAAAAGGAAAGAGACGCGGGATTCCTGTCCACCACGTCTCTTTCACTTTTTTTTATTCAACTAACCTTTTCTCAATTCCGTAAGAACCTGCTTCGCGACCGCTTTCAAGGTATCGAAGACGCCGGTGCCGTCGGTGGCGACCGCTTCGTAAACCGGCTCGCCTTTTTTTTGCAGTTCGTATGTTAGATCGTCCATCGGGATCACATTGGGCAAATCGCGCTTGTTTAGCTGCAAAACGTATGGAAGTTCGTTGAGATCGTAACCCTGAGTTTGGAGATTATCTTCCAGATTATAAAGCGATTCGATATTTGCATCCATCCGTTCTTCCTGGCTGTCCGCAACGAAAACAACGCCGTCAACACCCTTCAGGATCAATTTGCGCGAGGCGTCGTAATAAACCTGTCCCGGAACGGTATAAAGGTGAAACCGCGTTTTAAAGCCGCGAACAGTGCCGAGCTCGAGCGGCATAAAATCGAAGAACAGCGTTCGGTCGGTTTCGGTTGCAAGGCTGATCAATTTACCCTTTGCCTGTGGCGCGGTCGAATCGTAAATGTGCTGGAGATTTGTCGTTTTGCCGCAAAGCCCCGGACCGTAGTAAACGATCTTGCAATTGATCTCTCGTGATGCGTAATTGATGAAAGTCATAAGTCAGTGGTTAGTGGTAAGTGGTCAGTGGTCAGTGGATTTTTCTGTCCACCGGTCACTGTTCACTAGTTAAACAGGCTGTCAATATCCTCGTCGGTGATGTCGGCAAATGCCGGTGCTACAGATGCGGCCATCGCCGCCGATGCTCGCGTTGCATCGTCCAGTATCGCGGCAACATCGTGGCTTGCACGCTTTGCACGCAATTTTACAAGTCCCAGGGTCGAACGTCCATCGAACACAACGACAAGCAAACTTCGACCGATAACGCTAATAAATATACTCTCGTGCTCGCCTTCGTGCACAACCGAAGGGAAAACATTTTCGCCGATCAGCTTTGCCATGCTTGTCGTTGCGGCAACATTACCGGCGGCGAGCGACGAAAAGCTGGTCGTGTCCATATCGCCGATCTCACCGTTGAATGCGATCGTCTGACCGTCACGATCGACAAGAAAGACGACCCGAGCCGCACATTCGACGCGGACGCGTTCGAGCACGATCTTGAGCCTCAAAAACTGTTGTTCCTGAATAATGAACGGGGAATGCGGCATTAAGCGATCCTTGGTTGTGTCGTATCGTAAGATTCGGCCATGAACCGGCCCGAAAGAGCGAAGGCGCAGTTGGAAACAACTGCTAATACAAAATTAGCACAAATACGAAACTCGCGACAAGCGTTTTTTCACTGGAGCGGTGAACGTCCCGTTCACACTCGTGTTTGCGGCCCGTTGCAAAAGCCCGCGCGTAAGCAAGGGCGATATCGGGATGCGACCGATGGCACGCCTGTCCACCCTCGCGTTTCTGGCCCGTTGCAAAAGCCCGCGCGTAAGCAAGGGCGATACCGACTGGAGAGGTGAACGTCCCGTTCACCCTCGTGTTTCTGGCCCGTTGCAAAAGCCCGCGCGTAAGCAAGGGCGATACCGGCTGGAGAGGTGAACGTCCCGTTCACCCTCGTGTTTCTGGCCCGTTGCAAAAGCCCGAGCGTAAGCAAGGGCGATATCGGGATGCGACCGATGGCAATCTCGTTTCGTGCAAAGTGTCAGTAGCCCGCACGTAAGTAAGTGGCGATCATCGACAGCGACCGGATTCATCACCCTGAGTTGCGTGTATCGCCCTTACTTACGTGCGGGCTTTTGCAATGAAATTTGCACGGTCGTTTACACTCGCGTTTCTGCATGAAGCCTGATAGATTCCACAATGTGGGAATAAGCGAACAAG
>JBOGOW010000290.1:0-5265 GCA_050748285.1 Pyrinomonadaceae bacterium | reverse complement strand
AATTTCAGCTAACCACTGCATAAATCCTCAAGTTCCATGTTCCATGTTCCATGTTCCATGTCTTTGCTCTATCTGAATTTCCTACCCTTTTCGTCCGATTGCCGAAGATACTTGATAAATCCCGAAAGCGTTCTGGAAGTTTCCATAAGCAATCGAAAGATCTCGTCAAAGGCCGGTTGGTCTACATAGCCGCGGTCGAAGGCGATGTACAATTGTGACCGCACTTCGCCGCAGGAGCCTTTCGCGACTGACAAGAACTGAATAAACTCCCTATTTCCATCACGCTCGAAACCTTCTGCAATGTTCGAGAGTATCGATACACTCGCTCGCCTGATCTGATTTACAAGGGCGAAATCCTTGCTGAATTCACCGTCCGAACTGACATCATAAATTCGGTTACAAGCCGTACGAGCCAATTTCCACGCTTCAATATCTTCAAATCTCGCAATAGTCGGCATATAGTTCGTAACCACAAACTTGGAACTTGGAACTTGGAACCTGAAACTTCTAACTAATTTGCCCTTACCAGCACTCCATCCGTCAACGCATTGATATTGCTTGTCGCCACTGTGTCGCCTTCTGCGACGCCGGCTTTTATCTGGATCATTTCGTTTTCGAGCAATCCGGTTTGAACGAACTGCTGGCGCGCGGCGCCGTCTTTTACGATAAAGACGCTGCTCTTTTCGCCCTCGGTTCGCACGGCCGATACCGGAACCATCACCGCATTTTCGGGTTGCGATTGCGTGATCCTGACGGTCGCAAATTGTCCCGGTTTGAGAAGGCCGTCAACATTCTGAACCTCGGCTTCGACCGTCAATGTCCTCGCCGTCGTGTTTAAACTAGGAGCGATCCGCACGATGCGGCCGGCAAAATTTCGGTCGGGATACGCGCTCGTTTGCAGCGATACGCCTTGCCCGGTCGCTACCTTGCCGATCGTCTGCTCGGGGATATCTATCTTCACGCGCAATGTCGATGTGCGGACAATCGTTGCGATCTTTGTGTTCGGCGTAGTTGGGGAAATATATTCGCCAACATCTGCGTTTCGTTCCGAGATATATCCGCTTAACGGCGAAAGCACATTCATGTCTGCCACAGCTTTCCGTGCCTGATCGACCTGTGTTTCGGCCGTTGCAACGCCGCTGCGGGCTGCGGAAACTTGAGCCTCAGCCGAATTTATTGCACGAACCGCTACGGCCGCATTCGACCGAGCTTCATCCAACTGACCTATCAATGCGTCACGCTGTGCACGCCGCTGGTCGAGTATGGATTTTGAAACATCGCCGGTGCTGAATAAACGCTCGGCGCGAACAAGTTCTTTTTCAGCGAGCACGAGGTTCGCTCTGGTAGATTTCACTTGCGAAAAAGTTTCGATATCGAACACCTCTCCGTCATTTACATCGAGCCTTACTTGGGCTTGTCGAAGTGCAGCGATCGCGGTTTGAACTGCTTTTCGCTGCTGTTCGACCTGCGCCTGCGCCTGTTCAAGTCGAATCCGCGCATCGCGCGGGTCAAGCCGAATAAGCACGCTGCCCTGCGTAACATAGCTGCCGATATCGAAATTGACCTCGATAATTTTGCCGCCGACCGCCGGAGCGACGTCCGAAGCCGCATCGCTCGCGAGATTTCCGGTCGCCTCAATATACGCCGGAATCGGCTGGACAACGGCCTGCGTGGTCGTGATATCAACGGTCGTCGCCTCCGCCGACGTATTCGAATTCGCGGAACTCGCGCCGCCGCCGCAGGCAGCAGCGAGCAAAGCGAAAAGCCCAACGCTCGCTAAGGTAATCTTAAAAACAATTCGCTCTCTCATCTCTTTCGACCGCTCCGATTCAAAGTCAATCTTTTTCACGCCGCAACACCGTGAAGAATGATTTCTGCAAAATTCTTTGCCGCTTCTTCGTTGGTGATATTTAACAGCCGCCTTTTTTTGTCCCAAAGAATGTTGTTCAGCGATTGATGAATTATCATTCCCAAAAACGCCCGGACCGCGATTCGCGGTTTCACTTTCCGCATTCCACCGTCTTTTTGCCGCTGTTCGATATAGCCGCCGATAAATTCGTAAACCTTTGATACGAATTCGTTGAAAAAACGTTCGGCTAATTCGTGATCCTCCAATGCCGAGTAGAACAACAGCCGCATAAATCCTTCGTCGGCCTGCTGCTTTTCCAAAGCATTGATCGCAAAGCCGTAAAACACGGCGAAATCGTCTTTTTTTGCGATGGCCTTTTCAAGCCGTTCGTTGTTTTCCCAGGGAAATGTATGTGGGCCGTCCCCGCACGCCTTGGAATGGAGAATCGCTCCGTATAGATCGTCTTTCGTCGAAAAATGGCGAAATACCATCGCTTCGGAAACGCCGGCAGCCTCGGCGATTTTTTTCGTCGTCGTGCCGCTGAATCCATGTATCGAAAAAAGCTGTACGGCGGTGTTCAATATCTGCTCGCGTCGCTCATCGCCTTTCATCCGGCCCGACTGCTCACATTTGAAAATTTCGTTTATCGTTTCCATTTATGAAGTAAGTGCTTACTTACCGAATTGAAAGAATCGCATTTCAATCGAAAGGTGTCAAGAGCCGATCGAGCAAAAGATCTACCCACTAAACCACACGAAAGTCACGAAAATCACCGAACTCTTTTTTTAGTCTGATTTGGTGGATATAAAATCTTCTTCAAAAACTATTAAGCACCTTCTTCACTTGTAAGAAAAACCCCAACTCGGCATCGCTGCAAAGTCGCGAACTTTTCCGGTTCAATTTTCGTTACAACTTTATGCACAAGGTGTTCATCGGATATGCCGTTTGCACATCGGTCAAAAGGAGAAATGGGAAATGTCAGAATTTGAAGCAGAAGTAAAAAAGGCGGAACTGGAGCTTGAGCAAAGCCTGGTTCCTTTGGATAACGAGCTGGATAAAGAGGAAGACGAGTTTTTGGGAGAAATAAAAATGCACGCACAAGAATACGGAAACAAGGTTCAAGACGCCGCCGAAAAGGCGCGTCATTATGCAGAGGAAAAGATCGCTTGGGCCGGCGATAAATTCAAGGATCTGCAAAACAAAGATCCGAAGGAAATAGTCGAAGACGCAAAAGAATACGCCCGTCAAAAACCGGGCCAAACCATCCTGATCTCCGCCGCCATCGGCCTCGTGATCGGATTCTTGCTCAGGCGAAGGTAGTGATGCAAAAGCCTGCACGAATCGGGGTCCCCGCCGCAGCATCTGCGAGTGGGGTGGCAAGTAAGGGCGAATTCGGGACTGTCATTGAGGTTCGCCCTTACTTCGTGCGGGCTTCCGCAATATGAAAAAAGGCGGCCCCATTTCGGCGGCGCCTTTCGCTTTGTATGTATGATGTCCTCGACTCGGACACCTGACATTTGTAATACCGAGGAATTTGCTAATTCTACGGTTTGGCCAAAGCATTTTTCAATCGATCAAAAAATGTCGATGGTTCAACATGTTCGACATCATGCTTAGCTCAAGGACGTGAGGCCTAAGTAACTAACGGTGCACCTGCGAGCACGGATGTGGACGTACCGGCAAAGTGGCATTTTCCGGCAGCGGCGACATATCGGGAGGGTGCAATTTTATGTCAATTTCCCGTAGCGATTTTTGAACATACTTGAAGTAGCGCGTGTTCTCATTCTCATCAGAAAGCTTGCACAATTCACGCATCGCTTTAAGGTCTTGGCCCAAATGCTTATAGGTCACAGCCAGTTCTAAAATTTCTTTTTCTGCATAGACACTTGATCCGAAAGTATCAACGAAGTTTTGACGGAGAACCAGAATTTCCTCTGATGATACACGCCGATCTCGCGCGACTTCCAGAGTGTTCTTAATATAGTTGTATGCCTCGTAATCATCTCCTTTCGGTGCCTCTATATTTACAGTGACCGGATTTGATATAACACTTTCCGTGCTGGATTTGTCACCCTCAATTTTCTCGTATCTGAACTTTACGCGAACCTGATAAGCTCCAGGACCTGGAAAAGCTTTCTCAAACAAACTGACTTCATCGATCCCCGCCGCAGATTCAACTTCCTGACCCGGCTGAAGTAAAATTGGACTTGAGATTACTGTAGCGATACTCATCTTTCTACCCTCAATATTTTTACTTTCCCCGCCAACCGGCTGAATAAAAAAATCAAGGTCCCGCCCCGTGGACAGAATTCCTTGCAATTTGACAGCCTGCGTTGATGGGTTCGAGAGCTTAAGTCCAAAACGCACAGGTTCAAGCTGAACATAACTGCTCTTCTGGGTTGATAACTCAAGCGTTAGCTGCGATGTTTCGGACTCGGCAAAAGAAATTCTTTTTAAGCCCAGCCCAAAACATGCAATCAACATAAATCCGACGACAAAACTTCCCACCGGAAGCGATTTTTTTAATTTTTCTCTTAGCATTTCTTCCTCCTTAAAAGTTCGGCTCGCCCGGACTTGCTACTCTCCAACGAATGACCCCAATGTGTCTGGGTACAAGTTGAATACTGTTTCCCGTTGGGGTCATAATCCCGAAACCAAGTACGTCCCCTCGTAGGCCTAGCTGATGACCCAATTCATGTGGTGGAATTCTATTTTTCCAATTATTTACAGATGCCCCAACGGTCCTGTCGAGATCACTCATTCCCTCAATGAAGAAAGCTGAACCGATTGACCCAGCAAAAACATCAAGGGAATCCCCTGCATCATCAACAAGATCTGTATCAATATTCACAGCGGGTGAAAAACCACCCGCAATCAAACCCGGAATACCGATACTAAAAGGGTCTCCGTCCTCATCCACCAAAAATGGATTTATTCCGCTTTGGTAGCCTATGACAACATATCCAACCCAAAAATCATCTTTTTCAAAGACTAAACCATTCGCATTTCTTGAGTTTCTGAAAGGGTTAAAGAAAGCCGCTAAACTATCTCCATTATTGTTATTCCTATCAAGTTTAGCGACAAATGACAGATTAGACTGATTAAAGCCCTGTTGTCTGGCCCACTCGTATTCAGGCTCGAGATAAGCCGCGGAAAATACGTTTGTATTTGGGTTAGCGCTGACTTGCAATAGCGAAAACGTGCCATCAAAGCAGTTTGGAGTAGTTCTCAGGCATTCAATATCTTCCTGATCATCTCCATCTAGCGTTCCGTCACCAAATGGCGGTGGACCGTCATCGTCGTTAAAGTCGTCATCGTCAAATAGTTGAAAGATGCCGTTAATAAACAACGTGACGTTGCCATTGTTGCTTCTTATCTGAAGAGCGGTATCCGTATTATCCAGAACCTCAAGGTTG
>JBOGOW010000289.1:0-5278 GCA_050748285.1 Pyrinomonadaceae bacterium | reverse complement strand
AAAAGTCCGCTTGGATCGACAAAGTTTGTGGGTTGATTTAAAACATATGAATACCTGTTGAAACTTTGAGGATCATCTAAATCCATCGAGCCTTTGTATGGATCAGGCGAAGTCCATCTTCCGGCGGAGCCTTCGTTTTTGCGGAACCAGGTGTGATCTAGGCCGGTTGCTTCGTCGCGTTCGGTTAAGCCATAGCCTTGGCGCGTGGCGACGGTTCCCCAGTAGCCTTGAGATGTTGAACGAAGACCGATTCCTGCTCCGACAGTCTCGCCGAATGCCGAATGATCGGTTCTTGAAATTACAAAGCCATTCGAGTTGCTTACAGTTCTGACTGAACCTTGCCAGTCCTGCTGAACATATTTCACACCGCCGATGCCTTCGTCGGCCTGACCATATTCTGCCACAAGTTTTCCGAACGCGTCGTAAATCGAAAATCTCCAAACATCGTTTACCGTGGAAGCTACTCTGTTTCCTAAGGCATCGTACACCGTCAGCGCATCGGGAACCTGTGATCTCGTGGCTTTTACCATTCGACCATTTGCGTCGTAGCTGAAACCCATGTCACGGAACTTATCATCCGACGTAACCATTCCCGCTTCGTTGTAGGTCGTGTCCGTCGTAAATCTGTTCGTCGATTTCGAAATATCGCTGTCCTCAATCGGCGTATAAGGCAAAGGATTTGCTTGCCCGGTCGTCGGATTATTTGCAGCTTTTCTGTAAAGATTCCCAAACCGATCAAAGTCAAAAACCTGTTTGTATGTCAAAGAACTGTTGTCGCCGCGATACTCTGCCGCCTGCTTCAATCGGCCAATCGAATCATACTGAAACTTTTGCGTCCACTGTTTTGCAGTCCCAATGAAGCCATCAATTCGACCGAGTTGGCCGTTGTTTTTCGTAGTGTCCAATGATACCCGACAATCTGCCATTTGCTCGTCGCAGGACTAATAGGTGTTTCTAATCTTCATTAAGATTGAGCGTGATAATCTCCTCTTCTTCTTCTGAAGCTCCGATATATTTGGCTTCGAGTTTCTCAAGAAACCAGAACAAAACAGTCATCGCCAGCGTAACCAATGCAGGAATCCATGAGAATATGGCGAAAGGGTCGAAAGGGTCGAAAGCTGGAACAAGAATTAAAGGGATCCCAACTGGCTGCCAGATGAGGGAAGGAACAACCGAAACGAGTACCCACGTGAGCTGATGTCTCAGCGGGGCGTAAATCAAACATGAAATTGATACCAAAAAAATCGAAAGAACCATTTCGATGCTAAAAAACCTTGAGATTACTGCTTCAACACTATGACCTAGCAAAAATGCAAAACCGGCGATAAAAGTTGTGACAAAAATGCATAACACAGCCACCTGTCTTGCCCAAGTCATGTTTTCCGGCATTTTCATCGTACTCACCTCAATAATACATCCGCCTCTAATCTATAATAACCCGGCTCTTCGTCTGCAAAGTTCATCAAGGTTCGTCTTGCATCCGTTTTCAATCGCAACCGCTGCTCGGGTTAAAGCAGCAACTGCCAGAGTGGACGTTACTACGGCTACATAGGGGCCGGCCTTTGTTATCACTGCTCCAAAACCAGCTTTGATCGCTCCCCAAAAACCTAACCCTTGACCAATGCCATGTCCGGTTCGTACAACTACGCCTGCGGTTGGACCAAATACCAAGGCCTTGTAAAAGTTGTCATTGAAATAGGCTCTCCCTTCCGTTTCACATTTGCGCGTCTCGGCTTTGACACAATCTTTGTAAGCTTTCTCCTTTTTCTCCTTGTCGCTATTCGTCGGAGTCGTGCCTTGATTAGATCCGCCGCCGCCGCCGGGATCGCCGCCTGTCTCGTTAGGTGGTAGGTCTTCTAACGTCAACGGAAGGCCTCCACCACCAACGCTGCCTCCAATTGTCGTGTTACCTCCATTTATAGTTACATCACAACCGGTCAACACAAATCCCACGATTTGGCCGCCTGGACCATAGACCGGAACCGAAATGCATAATCCACTCGGATCAATGAAATTCGTCGGCTGGTTAACGACGTAGCTATACCGATTGAATGTTTGCGGGTCGCCAATTCTCATTGAGCCGTTGTAAGGATCGGGGCTTGTCCATCTTCCCGCTTGACCTTCGTTCTTGCGGAACCAAGTGTGGTCGAGACCTGTGGCTTCGTCGCGTTCTGTGAGGCCGTAGCCTTGTCTAGTTGCGATTGTTCCCCAATAGCCTTGGGCGGTTGAGCGTAAACCAGTTCCGTTAGGGATTGATTCACCGAAAGCGGTGTGATCTGTTCGGGAAACTACGAAACCATTCGAATTTGTAACCGTCCGAACCGATCCTTGCCAATCCTGCTGAATGTAACTAATGCCGCCGACGCCTTCGTCGGCCTGACCGTATTCAGCCACCAGTTTTCCAAAGGCATCGTAAATAGAAAATCTCCAGACATCACTTACTTTCGCCGCAACGCGATTTCCAAGAGCATCATAAACTGTCCAAGCATCGGGAGTTTCCGACCGCGTGGCCTTTACCATTCGACCATTCGCGTCGTAGCTGAACGCCATGTCACGGAATTTATCATCTGACGTAACCATGCCCGCTTCGTTGTAGGTCGTCTCCGTCGTAAATCTGTTCGTCGATTTACTGATGTCCGAATCTTCGATTGGCGTATAAGGCAACGGATTCGCTTGTCCAGTCGTCGGATTATTTGCAGCTTTTCTGTAAAGATTCCCGAATCTATCAAAATCAAAGACCTGTTTGTAAGTTAGAGCATCCGTATCACCTCGCCGCTCCTCAGCCTGTTTTAATCTGCCAATCGAATCATACTGAAACTTCTGCGTCCACTGTTTTGCGGTTCCGATAAAGCCTTCGATGCTGCCCAACTGACCGTTGTTCTTCGCAGCGTCCAGATTTCCCGAACCGTCGATCTCACCGTAACCGTAATCATACTTCTGCATCACCGTCGTGCCTTTCATCAAACTCTGCGAGGTCATCTGAAAACGGTCATTGTAAGAAAACGTCTCGTGGTTTCCGTTTCCGAGATTAAGTTGGCTCAATAAACCTTGATTGTTGAATGTGACTGCGGACAAGAGTGTCCGCGCTCCGTCGGCGACCGTCGCAAGCCGACCGAAGTTGTCGATCGTGTTTGTAACGACCTTGCCCGACGGATATTTCTGCGACGTAAGTTGCCCTGCAAGATTGTAACCGTATTCCTGCAAATAGCTCTCGCTCCCAATCGACTGCGTATGCTTCTTCACTTGTCCAACTTTGTCATACCGGAAATTATGAATCGTCTCCGGCGTCCCATAAGCTGCCGTCTGAGGGGATTCGCGTCCGCAAACCGCACCGAACACGCCATATAACTGGGTGTTCACAGCTATATCCAGTGTCTTGAGGGGATCATTTTGACAATTCGTTTGCCTCCTTACGATCACGAATAGCACCTGATAGATCGCCTATTTCTTCACGTAATGCCGCGCGCTCCAAATAAGAATATTCCGTTGGTTCGCCTTCAGAAATAACTATATCGAACGCTTCGAGGGCTTCTAACTTTCGGTTTTCATCTCTCAATATGTACGCCATATCTTCAGCAATGTGGCCTTTTTGTTTCGCTAGTTTTAAACCATTTTTCAGAACATTCAAGCCTATTTCTGGCTTTAGTCGGGAGTAAAATAGTTCGTAAACTCCATGACCTTCGATTGCCACCGTAGGAATTATTTCGCCGCTAACTTCATAGATCGTAATCTCGACAATCTTTCCGTTGGATTCAAAGTAGGCTGTCTCACTTATTCTTTCAGGCATGGAAACATCGAGATAACAATCTTTCAACTCGCCATCGGGAGATATATGAACGGCTTTGAGTAAAAACAGCCCTTCTAAGATTTCATCTCGGACATATTCCGAAGCGAGAGTCGGTGCGTCGATAGGCTCTACTTCCCAATCCAAGAAACATTCGTCGTTGTCGTCAACCTGAAATATGGAGAGGGGGGGTAGCTTAAAAAGTGCTTGTTGTAATTTCATAGATTAAACTTTTTCGATAAAACGAGCAGCAAATCGGTAGGAGCGGACCAATGGAAGATCTTTTAAGTTTTTTTCTTGCTCGCTATGTCATCCGGCTCCCCCTATTGAGCGCACGGAATGGCACCAAGGTCGCGCAATACTTGCATGCCATATGCATGTTGCTGTTCAAACGACTGACCTCGTAGCCATTGTCTCACAGTCTGACCTGTACCCGGCCGAATGGATGAAAAATGGGCACTTATCCTTGTGTGGAGAGCTGAGGGAATCTGAATTAGATTCCCCGGCGAGTTAAGTCTGGCACCTCCGAATTGAGTTTGGCCTTGCTCAACAACATGATGCCATTGGTTTCCCGTTGACGCATTTCCAAGGGCCCGTTTAAATCCAGAAAAACTGCTCCATGTAACCACACTCCGTTCGCTGTATCCCCATCTGGGATTTAGATGATCTCCATAAGCTCCCTGATAATCAGGCCTGCTGATCGAAGGCGGTGCTCCACGCGGATAAGGCGCACGCGCGCTTTGCCTGCCATTCCTCGCAGATGAATTCGCTCTGCGTCTATTATTCGCGCTTTGGTTATTAACTGGTCTCCGCGGTGGTGGTGGTCTAACTTGACCTCGAGCTGCAACATTGGTGCAACCACCGCCGCCGCCGGGATCGCCGCCTGTCTCGTTAAGTGGTAGGTCTTCAATCGTGAGATGCCCACCGCCACCGCCTCCACCAGACCTCCAACGCCAAGTCCATGTGTCGATGGTGATTACACCTGGTTCTTCAGGAATGTCGTCGTCGAGTCCACTTGGATCGACGAAGTTCGTCGGCTGATTACCTACGTAACTGTAGCGATTGAAGCTCTGTGGATCGTCGATATCTATTGAACCGTTGTACGGATCAGGTGATGTCCACCTACCGGCAGAGCCTTCGTTTTTGCGGAACCATGTGTGGTCTAATCCGGTGGCTTCGTCGCGTTCGGTTAAGCCATAGCCTTGGCGTGTTGCAACGGTTCCCCAGTAACCTTGCGTAGTTGAACGTAAACCAGTTCCATTAGGGATTGATTCACCGAAAGCGGTGTGATCTGTTCGGGAAATTACGAATCCGTTGCTGTTCGAAACCGTTCTGACACTTCCTTGCGAGTCTTGCTGAATGTAGCTCACACCACCTGCGCCTTCATCGGCTTGGCCGTATTCGGCGACGAGCTTCCCAAAGGCATCATAGATCGAGAACCGCCAAACGTCATTGACCTTGCTGGCAACTCTGTTTCCGAGAGCATCATAAACC
>JBOGOW010000288.1:0-5291 GCA_050748285.1 Pyrinomonadaceae bacterium | reverse complement strand
CAAACGAGTTGGCAAGGAATATAACAAGGCGGAGGGCTACTTGCGGCAGGCGTTGGCGCGCGATCCGAATTTCGCGCTCGGCTTTGTCGGCCTCGCGGAATTCGCCGACGACGACGATCGGTCACTCGCGAAAGAATACATTCTTCGTGCCCTTGCCATCGACAATGAGCTATCCGAGGCTCACGGGGCTTACGGTTATCAGCTGGCTCTCGACCGGGACTGGGTGGCGTCGGAACGCGAGCTTACCCGCGCTATCGAACTCGACCCGCGCAACGTACGTGCACATCAATCGAACGGCACGCGGCTGATGTTCATCGGTCGCCATCAGGAATGTCTGGCTGCCTACGACCGGGCCGTCGAGCTCGACCCGACGTATGTGGATATCCGTGTCAACCGCGGCACGTGCTTGGCAGCCGCCGGACGCATGGACGAAGCTATCGCGGACATGAAGAAAGCGATCGAGATCGACCCGAGTTATCCATGGGCGCATTCGGCACTGTCGTTTCTTTACCGGATGAAGGGCGACCACGCCGCGTCGGTCGAGGCTCGGGCCCGTTCCGCGGAATTGGTTGATCGGCCTGAGCTGGCGAAAAGGCTTCGCGACACATTTCGCGAGCGCGGATGGAAAGTTTATTTGCAGGAACTTTTCGACCAGACCTCGGAGTTGTTTCCAAATCTGGTCCGACGGGCGAGCATTCTCTGCGAACTCGGCAAACCTGACGAGGCCCTTACGTTACTTGAGCAATCGGCAGCCAAAGGTGAATGGTGGCTTTTCATAATTAAACACGATCCGCAGTTCGATGCGCTGCGCGAAAACCCTCGGTTTCAGGCGATCGTAAAACAGTTCGATCCGCCCCAATAGAAAATCTATGAAACGATGCCCTGAATGCAGAAGAGATTATTACGACGACACGCTGAGTTTCTGTCTCGAAGACGGAACTCAGCTCGTGCAAGGTTCTGTGCCTGCTGGTCAGGCGCTGTCGAATGAACCGCTGACCGCGATCCTGTCAGAACCGGGAGCGGTAGCGACTGGGTTCCGGGGCGGTGAGGATGAGACTAGGGCGCAGATACTTACGACCGACCAAACGGCGATCCTGCGAACCGGAGCGGAGGCGGAGCCTGGCAAGAGTTTGGGGGAACGGTCGGAAAAGCATAGCCTTTTCCCACATCGGACGGTGAAGCCGCTGATGATCATCGGAATTGCCGTCGTGCTTTTAGTAGCGGGATTTTTCGGCTATCGATACGTCGCCCCAGCCAAGCAGATCGAATCAATTGCGGTGATGCCGTTCGTCAATGAGAGCGGGAATGCGGATGTCGAATACTTGAGCGATGGGATGACCGAGACATTGATAAGTAGCTTGACACAATTGCCGAATCTGAACGTCAAGGCTCGTTCGTCGGTTTTTCGTTACAAAGGCAAGGAAACGGACCTAAAAACTATCGGCAAGGAATTGAGTGTTCAAGCAATTCTTAACGGACGAGTTATTCAACGCGGAGAGCAGTTGACGATAAATCTTGAACTGGTTGATGTGGCGACCGAAAATGCGATTTGGAGCCAGCGGTATGAACGCAAACAATCAGAGCTTGTGGCTTTGCAAAGCGAGATTGCGAAAGATGTTTCGACCAAACTCACTGCAAAACTTTCGGGTGCGGACGAAGCCAAAGTAACCAAAACCTCAACCTCAAACCCCGAAGCATATCAAGCATATTTAAAAGGACGATATTACTGGAACCGGCGCTCCCTGGAGAACCTTCAGAAGGCGATCGAGCAGTTTAAGATCGCGGCCGATCATGACCCTAATTACGCGCTCGCTTACGCCGGACTCGCTGATTGCTATGTGCTCGTGAATTTCTATACCGGAGCTCCGCCTGGCGAAAGTCGACAGCTAGCTAAGACTTACGCAGAGCGTGCTCTCGCTTTAGACGATCAACTTGGCGAGCCGCACGCCACACTCGGGTTGCTGTATAGCCAATCATGGCAGTGGTCGGATGCGGAGCCGGAATATAAGCGGGCAATCGAACTCAATCCGAATTACGCAACGGCGTATCACTGGTATTCCATTTTCCTGAGGTCTCGCGGACACTTTGATGAAGCAGCGTTGATGATCAAGCGGGCACAGGAAATCGACCCGCTGTCAAGCATCATCGGCGTCAATGTTTCGCTGAATTATCAGTTGTTGAACGACCACAATGCAAGCATCGAAAACACCCGCAAGATAATTGAGATCGATCCAGGATTTCCGAGTGCGTATGATGCATTGGGACTTTCATATCTGAAGCTGGAACGCTACGCCGAAGCCATCGAGAATTTGGAAAAGGCGGTTGAGCTGAGTAATAGGGAGAGTAATGTTTTATCCTCCCTCGGCTACGGATATGCCTTGGCGGGTAAACGTACAGACTCGGTCGCCATTGCCAAAGAACTAGAGGAAAAGTTCGAGAGAAAGGAATCGTCAGCTCGAAATATAGCCGCGGTGTATGCCGGATTGGGAGATAAAGATAAAGCATTTGAATGGCTCGAAAAAGGCTTTGAAGACAAAGGAAATCTGTGGTGGATCTCTTTTGAGATCCCATTTGAATCTCTCCGCCCCGACCCGCGATTCAAGGATCTGCTGAAACGAATGAATCTGCCGGAATAGATCAGCCAAAGAGTCTTGGCAGGCGGCGTTGTAGATTTTTTGGAAGAAGAATTTCCATTGCGTCATCGACCGTGACAATGCCGGCGATGTCGCCTTCGTCGTCGATGACGGGCAGGGCGAGAAGGTTGTATTCGGCAATGGTTTGGGCGACTTCTTCGGCGGATTCGGATGGATGTGCGTAGCGAAATTCGGTTCGCATTACGTCGGCGAGTTTGAATATCGGGTCGGCCAGGATCAGCGACCGCAAGCTTGTCAACCCGCAAATCTTCCACGAACCCTCTACATCGACCACGTAAATGTAATAGATCATGTTCGGCGTTTCGGCCATTTCGCGAAGCCGGACGATCGCTTCGCCGACGGTCAGATCGCGCGGGAAAACTACAAACTCGGTCGTCATCAACCCGCCGGCAGTGTCGTGCTCGTAATTCATCAGCTCGGCAACGTCGGCTTTTTCATCTTCTTCCATTAGATTGAAAAGCAATTCCGAGCGTTCGTCGTCCATTTCGTCGAGCACATCGACGGCGTCGTCCGGCGACATTTCCTCGAGAATGTCGGCGGCTCGTTCTTGATCCATTTCTTCGAGAATGCGGGCCTGCGTTTCCGTTGACATTTCTTCAAGCGTGTCCGCGGCGATCTCATCATCCAGGCTTTCGACAACTTCGGTGCGATGAATCGGCGAGAGCGATTCGGCAAGCTGTGCGATCTCGACCGGATGCAGACGCGAAAGTTTGTCTTTCGAAGATTTGAGCTGCACGGTCGCGGTCGCCGTGTCGGTGGCGAGATAGCCGACGTCGGCCCAGTCGATCACTTCGACGGTGCGATCGCTGCCGTAAAATCCTTTCGGCATCAGACGGCGGAGAAATCCCTGAAAGCTAACGTCCGCGCCGCTTACGCGCCAACTGTCTCCTGCGTCGATAAGCTGCACGTCGTTTACCCGTACGACGCGTTTGCCGTCAACGTCGATCAACTGATTATCAAGCACATCCTTGCCGAGCAAAACTTCGCCATCGCGCCGTTCGAAGGGCGTCAGGTCGAGCATCGCCGAACTCATCCGCGCGCCGTGTTCGCCCAACTCCGCAAGGTTGCGATTCGGGATAAAAAAATCGCGCCGTCGCAGCCGCGCGACGATCCCGATCACCGGCGGATGATCGTCATCGCCGTAACGCACAAGGATATCGCGCACCGTCGCGATCATCGCTTTCCGCCCGTCATAAATAGGCCGCCCCAAAACCTGTGAAAGATAAAGCATAGCCAAAGCATAGCCCAAGTTCGCAATCGGTTGAAGTACGCAGAAAATTACCTGCTTCAACTGATAGAAACGAAGCTTAAATTGCCTTGGGAATCATTGGCGATTTGTTTGTTTTTCCTACTAATAAAAAATGTTGACATTGTGAAGGATTGGGCGTAGCTTTGTCCTGAAAGACCCAGTGTTGGCTCGACTTGCTTTCCCGGTAGTTACAATGATTGATCGTCGAGAGCGCGAATTCAATTTGCAATCGCGAACAGGAGAAGAAAAATGGCACATTTTGTAATGAAAAAAAAACACTACTTGGCTGCATTTTCGGTATTATTGATAGTCAATCTTTGTATGGGCGCATATTTGCTCAATCGTGTCTTTGCGCAAACTCCCGATCTGAGAAATCAGAAACCAGTCAATGCCGAAGTAACATCTCAGGACAACCCGCCGATACTTGTCAATGTAACCAGGGTAGATAACACTGAGAAGAATTTTCAGACCATTTATTTTGTCATGCAAAATGTCAGTTCGAAGCCAATAAGAGCTAATGTTATGCTGCAAAAGGATTCCGTCGGATTAGGGAAGACTGTTGTAGATTACTTTTATCCGCCATTCGCAGCAGGCACGACGATAACGAATTCAATTTCGATAGAACGGCCAAATGTTAGAGTTGACGGAAAGGCATATTTGTCAATTGATTATGTGCAGTTTGTCGATGGCACGTCTTGGGGAGCAAATTCTGAGCGCCAGTCGGAGCGAATCTTCGGACACACTGAGGGCAAAAGCCAAGCAGTTTCGCACTTTAAAAACTTATTCCTGAACCGAGACCACGATTCTATCACCAAGCTGTTAGGGCAAGATGCAGCAACCTTTACTCCGAAGGATTTAAACACTCAGAAATCGGAACTTTGGCAGCAGGGCTTTGTAACCGGGTTTAGATCCGTCCTGTCAACACTAAAGGCAGCTTTTGAACTGTCGGGAATCGAGGCGACCTCAAATAAACTCACTGAAATAGAGACGAATGCAAAAATGGGGGATGAAAAATGAGCGGTCGCAACTTATTTATAGCATCGATTCTTGTTTTAGTGGCTCTCGCGTGCATCTATGTTGGCGTAACGGTTTTCTCTCAAAGCAACAGACCAATGGAAAATCGAGGAGAACCACGGTGCACGACACAGGTAGAATCATCGGGGGCGATCACGGCCTTTCTTGATTGCATAAATGCGGGACCCGTTCCATTGGACGGATGCACACCGAGTCAGCCGTGGCAACTAACTAAAATCATTTATGAACGTTTTCCTGCTGGCCGACAAAATTGCAGATTCACAGATCGCAACGGCTGCGGGAACTTGACAAGCGCAGGTTATTCATGGGCATGTGATGATGGTCAAACTCCTAGCGAGCTGTCGGAGGTTTAC
>JBOGOW010000287.1:0-5308 GCA_050748285.1 Pyrinomonadaceae bacterium | reverse complement strand
TTATTCATGGGCATGTGATGTTGGTCAAACTCCGAGCGAGCGGACGGAGGTATCCACCATCGTTTGTCCTGTGTCATGTTTTAAGTACTGTCCAAATCCCCCGTCAAACTCCAAACCATGCAGTCGAGCAGTTTGGGATTCAACATATTGCGATTGGAACACTGACGCTTGTTATTACGGCGGTGGCGGTGGTGTGGAGTGTGATGGTTTACCACCTTGCGACGATACTCGTTCGGACTTTCAGGTTGGGAATGATTCTTCAGCGAACTTTAGGGATCCCAATGAACCTTGTTGTGAAACGAGTCCGATCGTGATTGACATCGATGGCGACGGCTTTGCAATGACAAATGTGGAAAACGGAGTTTTGTTTGACTTTAACGGCGATGGTATTCCACATATGTTGTCATGGACGGCGGCTGGTTCCGATGAAGCATGGCTGGTACTCGACCGCGACGGTAATGGTTTGATTGAAAGCGGTGCCGAACTTTTTGGGAACGCCACGCCGCAGCCTGCGCCGCCGACAGGCGAACGAAAGAACGGATTTCTCGCCCTTTTCGTATATGACAAACCTGAAAATGGCGGAAACAACGATGGTTTTATTACAAGGAAGGATTCTATTTTCGACAGTCTTCGGTTATGGCAGGACTTTAATCACAATGGAATATCCGAGCCATCCGAAATGTTCACCTTGCCGCAACTAGGGTTGCGTAAAATCGAACTCGATTATCGCACTTCAAGGGCGAACGGACGAGTTTGGCAATAAGTTCCGTTATCGTGCAAAAGTCAAAGATGCTCAGGATGCCCAACTTGGCCGTTGGGCGTGGGACGTGTACTTGGTCAGCGAATAGCCACCACTCTTCACGGGACGAAATATAAGGACAAGGGCGCCGTTAATTCCAGCGTCCTTTTCTCATGCGGCGACGTTTTTCGAAAGCTGGAAAATTGCCGATTTGCTCGTCGGAAAATTCGTGCTTATTTTGCTTTACGAGACGGGATTTTTTTGCTATTCTTTTAGTCCGCTGTGAAAAACAGCGTTGTAACTTTGTAAATATTTGAAAACGTCTCCCTTTTGAGCGTTTAATATATTGGGCGGCAAAACCCCGAAACTTGCTGCAATACAAGCAAATTTACAAGCGATTTACTAACCTTTTGCCTCGATAGATCACCCGATTTCCATTCAATATAATGAGATTTCCCGTAATTTTCTTGTTTCTATTCCTGTCTTTTGCGTTCGCGTCGCAGATGGCCGGACAGCGTGTTTTCGACAATTTCGACCGTTCACAGGGCGTCGAAGTTTTTCTGCCGCCGGGGCCTGTCGCTGCTCCCGCACCGCAAAAAAGGATCAAAAGGAATGGCAAATGGGTCGTCGTCGTTGACAATAAACTCGTCAAGAAAACCGGTTCGTCGCGGATGACGGCGAGCGTTACCGACGGACTTGCGGCCCGCGAAGGCCAGCCGCTTGGCGCGGTGTCAAAATTCACGATGGGGTCGAGCACACATCTGAAAGGATTTACAACCGGAAACGTGCTGCACGATTCATATATCGTCGATTCAAGCCGCCGATACGGCATCGACCCGCTGCTTATCTATTCGCAGATGCATCAGGAATCGTCGTTCAAGATCCGAGCGACATCGCATAAAGGAGCGAGCGGATTGATGCAGCTTATGCCCGCGACCGCGCGCCGATTCGGCGTAACGTCGATCTACGATCCAAAACAGAATATAGACGCCGGCGTAAAGTATATGCGCTGGCTGCTTGATACGTTCCAGGGCGATGTAGTGCTCGCGCTTGCGGGCTACAACGCCGGTGAAGGCGCCGTTATGAAATACGGCTGGAACATACCGCCATATCGCGAAACACAGGAATACGTCCGCCGGATCACTTCCAGGTATAATCAGATCTCAGACGGACGGATCATCCGATCCGCACAGCGTTTGAACCCGCAGACCGCCGCTAACCTAAAGCAAAAAGAATCGCGTCCGCTGACCGTTCTCGAACCTTCCGCACTCACCGTTCGCCTGCCGAACGGCCAGATGATGCTTGTCAATCAGTAACTCCGCAACCCCTGACGTGTCTCCTCTTCGCTAGCGGCCGCCCAAAACGGCCGCATTTTTTTGGAGCGCGGACACTCTTGTCCGCCTGAGTGCGAAGCACGAATAAAACTTCGCCGCAAGCGGTGGTAG
This sequence comes from Pyrinomonadaceae bacterium, assembly GCA_050748285.1. Taxonomy (GTDB): domain Bacteria; phylum Acidobacteriota; class Blastocatellia; order Pyrinomonadales; family Pyrinomonadaceae; genus OLB17. The sequence goes on along the minus strand of JBOGOW010000287.1, from coordinate 3,124 downwards.
GGAAACTCTTGTCCGCTATGAACATACTCGAAGCAAAAGCCGATTTCGAACGCATTTGCGTTCGTGCGGACAAGAGTGTCCGCGCTCCGATCGCTTTTACATTTCTTTACACACAAACGAAAACTAATGGTGCAGAATAGTCGTCTAATGTTCGGAATTTAATTTAGATATTGAGGAGAATTACGATGATTCAGGCATTGGTTTTTGTATTGGTACTTTTGTTGTCGGCTTTTGGGGCATATTCGCAGAAGGCCGCGGATTTCAGTGGAAAATGGACGCTCGATGTTGCGAAATCGAAGCTCGGCGATCGGAATTCGATCGAATCGCAGACGATGACGGTTACGCAGACCGCGGCAGAACTAAAGGTTTCGACGGAAACCAAACGCACGGCGCCGGCGGCAGGCGGCGGACGCGGATTTGGCGGCGGAGGCGGCGATGCTGCGATGACCTACGCTTTGGACGGAAAAGAGACAAAGACCGAACGTTCCGGCCCGAATGGTGCGATCCCAGTGATGTTGAAGGCAAAGGCCGACGGCGGCAAACTTTGGCTTTCGCAGTCGAGCACCTTCAGCGGGCCGAATGGCGAGATAACCTCGACCACAAAGGAAACATGGGAACTCGGCGCCGATGGCAAAAGCCTGACCGTCACAACCGAACGCACAACTCCGCGCGGCACCGACACGACGACAAAGATTTATTCGAAGGGTTAATTGTTACTTTTGGTTTAGAGGCGGGCTTGCCCGCCTTTTTATTTGATCTCAAAGTTCTTTATTTCCGTAGCCAATTCGCGCTCCAGCCGCTCCTTTTCAGCCTGGAGCGTTTTTTTGTCCTTTTCGATCTGTTCCAGCCGCGATTCCTGCTCATTCGCCTTCGCAATATAGCGCGCGATCAACGATTTCGCCTCGGGCGTTTTAGCCAACGCCTCGATGTTCTCACGAAAGCGTCCCTGATCGGCGCTGATATTCCCGTTTTCCCTTGCGGCGTCAGCAAGTCGAGCGTCGATGTCGTTTATCTTCATTCGAAGGTCGATGAGCTTTGCCAATCTTGTACGGACCGATTCGTCGATATACCGCCCAACGACAAAGAGATCCAGGTCCTTTGGCGAGAATGTGGTTAGAGTGTATTTATCCATCATGCCCAGATTCTCGCCAACAGTGATCTCTTTGGTCGAAAACGGCGCAAGCTCGACTCGGTATCGATAAAAACGTGCCGTCGTGTAGTCGGGCTTTGCGTAATTTTCGGACAATATCCAATCCTTCCGGATCGGATGCTCGATATACACAATTTTGGCGCGGTCGGTTTGGTTAGTTAGTTTGTAGATTCTTTTATCGGTGCGGAAATAATGGACTTGCAGAACTCCTTTGACAACCTTTATAACTTTTGCAGGTTCACGGTCTTCTTCCTGCTCTGTACGTATGAGCGTTCCGAGATCGAGCGCGAACGCGATGAGACGCTGTTCCTTTGGCTTGAGTCGTTCCATCAATGCTTCGCCGGCGTATGCGTCGCGGTCGAGCACGGTCATTGAGCCGCCTTCGAACGTCATCGGCGTGATGTTCTTCAGAAGCATCCCGCTCATCGCACGCGGATTGGCTTTTCGAACTGCCGCTGATTGATCGTCCTCGTCATCTTCGTCTTCTTCGGCGGTCGGCATTCTGAAAATCGAAACCCGTTCGCCTTCCATTCGCGTTTGAATTATCGGGATCAACGCCGACCGATTTCGATCGACCGAGATCGGCTGCTCGATCTTGTATTCAAAAAGATCGCCGATCTCCTCCCCATTCGCTGCCGTCTCGATTCCGCCTTTTTCATTTATCAAAGCGTCACTGACGCCAGTTCCCGCGAAACCGCTTGAGATCATGAAATTGCTGTTTGCATTACCGAAGACAGAACTTGGCGGTGGCGGAGCACCACTGGAACCTCCGCCAGCGCCATAGCCGTCACCGTCACCATCGCCACTCCCAGACCCGCTTCCAGTACCATTACTATCGCCATTTTCTGGATCGTAAATCTGCGGTCGCAGTTTGAGGTCTTCCGGTATCGGGATTATCGGGCGATATCGATAAAGCGGTTTTTGCAAATTCTGAATGAACGAAACGGGCGAGCCTGAGACGAGCGAGAGTTGGACATTGCTCCAATCTTCTTCGCTGACATTATCGACGATCGCCCAGCCCTGAAAGAAAGGTTTGCCTTCGCCGTCGAGAACAACCCTGTAGGTTGTTTTCCATATCGGAGCCGAGACCGTGTAGCTGACGACCATCTCGCGTTGACCGACGCCCTGGCTCGTAACGCTGATCGTTTTTGCATCGCGGCGGCGTGTTGAGGCGGTGGCGTTTGCAAATTCGCTGAGGTCGCGTTTAGTGCCTTCGTCTAGCAATTTTACGCTTCGAACTTCGGCGAGATCGAAGCTCGATATTTCACCGGAATCGGAGGCGATGACAAGAAAACGTGTGGTTGACATTGGTTTTTCTTTTTCCGCAGGAACGCTTCGTTTTTCGACCGTGAGAATAGAGCCGGAAGCAGTTCCTTTCGTTGAAGTAACGAGCACCTTGGCTCCTTGCAGTTGCGAAAGCACTTCCGAAATGCCGCCGCTTCCTTCGCCGCCCGAACTCGCATCGACCGAAAACGGAATCTCAGCTGTTCGTGCGGAAGCCGGGGCGGATGAGTTATAGCTGACGGCGCCGATCTTGCCTTGGCCGAGATCTAGGACGACCATCGATTTGAGCACGTCGTCCACCTGCGACTGCTTGAACGAGAGGTTGATCTCGGCATTGCCGCTGACCATCCCGCGACGCTCGATATACGAAACGCCGTTTGAATACAAAATAACGCGGCGGATCGGCAAGGTCGTCGAATTGTTCGAAGCCGCAATCGGTTTTGCCGTAAACCGTCTGTTTTTAATAGTTTGCGATGTGGCGGAAATCGAGCACACCAATACTGCAAGGAGAATAGTTCCTTTTTTCATTTTTTTTTACTTCCTGATAGCTAAAATTTGCCGCGAGGCTTGCCTAAAAGATGATGCGACGAATCGAATTGGTTGCACGCCCGGAGCGCGGACACTCTTGTCCGCATGAGTGCGAAGCACGAAGAAAACCCCGCCGCAAGCAGTGTTGCGTTCATTTATGTC
>JBOGOW010000286.1:0-5315 GCA_050748285.1 Pyrinomonadaceae bacterium | reverse complement strand
GCACCGCGCTTTAGTACTTTGACGACTGAAATGTGCATGATGCAGAAGCCCGCAAGCTCGTTCACACACGCATTTATCCTCGGAGCGATTTGATCTCGGCTGTCGTCAGTTTGCGATGCTTGCCAACGGGAAGATATGCATCGGCGACATCGCCGATGCGCACGCGTTTTAATTTCACAACCGAATGGCCGACCAGATCGAACATCTTGCGGATCTGCTGATTGTGGCCTTCGTATAAAGTTACTTCGTACCAGCCGTTTTTGTCGGTTGGTTTTAGCGGTTTAATATCGGCGGGTGCAGTTTTGTAACCGTCTTCGAGCATCACGCCGCGTGCCAATTTTCTGATGGCAACATCGGTCGGCAGGCCTTTTGTTTTCACGTGATAAATCTTTGGTATCTTCTTCGAAGCGGCGACTGTGTTGGTAAATTCGCCGTCATTTGTGAGAATAATCAAGCCTTCTGTATTAAAATCCAGCCGCCCGACGGGATGCAGCCTTCCGTAACCTCTTACAAGATCGGTGACCAGTTTGCGGCCTTCCGCGTCGGCGGCGCTTGAAAGATAACCTTTTGGCTTATTCAGCAAAACGTAAACATTTTCGCGGTTTTTCAACGCGGTATTGATCAACTTCCCGCGAACCTTTATGTGATCTTTTTCCGGGTCGGCCTTTGTGCCAAGTTCCGTAACGATTTCCCCGTTGACAGCAACAACGCCATCGAGGATCAATTGCTCCGCCGCACGCCGCGAGGCAATGCCAGCTTGAGCGATTATTTTTTGAAGTCTTTCCATTTCAGCAGATTTCTGATTCGACCTTATAAAGGTATCCGAAACTCAAAAAATCTTGACTTTCAAAATAGCCCGTAATATTATAATACCTTAAATTTGGAGGTGGTTAAGACGTTTATGTATAGTGGGAAAGCTATTTATCTTTATGTGTTTTTCGCGGCCATTCTCTTGACAACTGAGGTGTTCTCGCAATGTGTAACTTGTCGTGCCGAAGGCGGCGTGTTTTTTTGCGCTTCTGCAAGTAACGGTGGGAAACGATGCGCTACAAGTTCAGGCCAGACGTCGTGCATCGTACACGGTGCCTGTACCAGACCACCTATCGAATCAAGTGGGGACACGTCACCCGGCGAAACAAATTGTAAGAATGATAGCATCGGGCAAGTTCTCATCAACGATGATGTCGTCAGGGAACTTTCAAATATCTACCCATTATATGGCGACGTGATTGACCTCATACGTAAGAAAGGTGCATTGGGTTCTACATATGCGAGAGTGTATTTATTGCCTGGTTATAAGGAAGCAAAGGAGATTGACTTTGATCTTTCACTGGCTCCGGATATAGATTTAGTAGTTCCCCGTCGGTTAGTGGTTCCCCGTCAAATTGATGAGCCTGACGTTATTGAATTCATTGTGAGTGTAGTTTTTATAAACAATTCTCCCTCTGCCATCAGAATGGAGCCGACAAAGCCGATTAGTGGTCTTCCTGCAGCTATTGAACTAAAACTTCAGCCTCAACTAAATCTTCGAAACGAAGATCAAAAGGAGCATTCTTGGAAAATAATCAGTTGGATGCGGATAGAATAAACTAACTTTGGCGACGTTCAGCTTATTGTCGTGCTTAAGGCTCATTGCAACGTTAGGCCACCTCTACAGCCCAAAATATCGATTTGCCGTTCACTGAAAATTCGCCTGCGTCGCCCGCTTTAATTAGCTCCTCGGCCACACGCCGTGAAGCGATGCCGGCTTGAGCTATTAGCTTTTGTAATCGTTCCGTCATCAAATTATTTCAACGCAAATACGCGAAGTTTGTAGGACGCAAAGCGGAATTTGTTCGATCCTTGATTGATTTTGCGGCTTTGAACCCTCGCGGCTTTGCGTTACATGTCTTTCGTCAGATCCTCGAAATCTTCGATCGATGGCAGTTCCGTCAGATCTTTCAATCCGAATTGAATTAGAAATTCCTTCGACGTTCCGTAGAGCATCGGGCGGCCGACGGTTTCTTTGTGGCCTTTGGTTACGATCAATCTTTTCTCAAGAAGGGTTTTGATCGCCGATGCCGATTGCACACCGCGAATTTCGAGAATTTCGGGAACCGTAACCGGCTGTTTGTATGCGATGACGGCCAATGTTTCGAGCGCCGCGAGCGAAAGTTTTGCGCTCGGGCGCGTTTTTAGAAAATTCCGAATGTCCTCGTGATATTCGGTTCGCGTTGCGATCTGCCAGCCGCCGGCGACTTCGCGTAGCTGCAGCCCGCTTTCGCGCGCGTCGTATTCCGAAACCAGTTGCTCGATCGCGGCCTGTATGCTCTGCCGATCTTCGTTAAGAATTTCAGCAAGTAATTTCACCGTCGCCGGTTCGTCGGCGACAAAGATTATCACCTCGACAACTGCAACCAATTCCGACGTATTTCTAGCCGTCTGCTCGGTCATTTCTACAGCTTGTTCACTCATCTTTATACATTTTTCGGCTCGACGCGTTTCAACAAAATATCGCCGAAAGTTTTCTTTTGCACAAGTTTGACGCCTTCGGTTCTTACTATCTCAAGCACCGCGATAAACGCGGTTACGAGTTCGCGGTGCGACTGCATTTCTTCGAAGAACGCGAGCAAACTTAATTCTGAGACCTCGGAAATTCTTTTCTTTAGATTTCGGATCATATCCGAGAGCGAAATTTCCTCGCGTTCGATCTCCAATTTTACTTCGTCTTTATGACGAGCCGCGACTTTCTGAAATACGGAAAGAAGATCAAAAACGGTCGCGCTTATTTCGGCATTCGCTTCGTCGCTTTCGATCTTGCCGCGTTGAAAGACCGCTTGTTCGATAGTCGATTTCTCATAAAGCATCTGAGCCGCAGATTTGAACTTTTCGTATTCCAGAAGGCGGTCAATAAGTTCCTGTCGCGGGTCTTCGATCTCTTCGTCTTCATCGGCCAAAGGATCGCGGGGCAGCAGCATCTTCGATTTCACCTCGATCAATTGTGCAGCCATCACCAGAAAATCAGCCGCAACAGCAATGTCGAGCGACTTCATCATCCGAATATATTTCACATATTCATCAGTTATTCGAGCGATCGGGATGTCGAAAATATTCGCCTGCTCCTGCCGGATCAAATACAGCAGAAGGTCAAGCGGACCGGCAAATTCACCAAGCGTCAACTTTAGCGCATCGCCGGAATCGGCGGTGATCGCAGCAGTTTCCCTTGCGAAATCAAAAGTAAATTGTTCCTGTTGAATTTCCACTTAAAGTAAGAATCTTAACGCAAAGACGGCCGCGTTCAAATGATCCCGGCTGTTTCGCGCACGGCTTTGAGATTCCTCCGACTCGAATTACAATCAGCGGTGTCGGAGAGTCGGTTCTCCGGTTCTTTGGCAAATACAGAAAAACGGAGGTAACTACGATGGAACTTTTTGTTCTATTGGAGGCCTCAAGTTGCTCTGGCTCGGGTTTGAGATCGTAAAACATTTCATCACCCGAAAAAGAGAAAAGGCAATGATTGATACCCTCGAAAGTCTCAATCATCGCCTGATCCAACTTGAGGAAGAACAAAGGAAATTTCCTTAGTTCCTACTCCGGTGAGGGACTTTTACAAGCCTCTCACTCTGTATTTAACAACATTCTTCTCGAAATCTCAAGCTAAATATACTTTGTTTCGCGAAGGTAAATGATGTAGTCGATCATCGGCGGTTCAAATCCGTCCTCGCGCAATTTCAGCATGATGTTCCCGCGATGAATTGAAGAATGCAGCAGGACATGCGTTAGCAATTCGCGAAATGTATTTTCGTGCGGCACGCCCTCGCTTGTGCGGTATTTCGTACGTATATCGAGGCCGTCCTCGTCAAATCGCCGCAATAATTTTTCGAAAGCTTCGGCAACTTCGCGGGCCAATGTGCCGCATTCACCAATCGTTAGCTTTGGCCAAAAATCAAAACCGGTCGAATCTTTGCCATAGAGCCGTTCGTAATATTCTTTTTCAGTGATCAGCAAATGCGTGAGGATTTGAAGCGACTTTTCGGATTCCGCCGATTTTAGTGCAACGATAATGCGCCGATTCGCCCAATCGTTATAGGCGAAAAGCCGACGAAGATGCGCGACGGTTTCCATCAGTTTGGAGTTCCAGAGTTTGGAGTTCCAGCTTTAGCTGGCGTCCTGTTGCTCAAAAGTCTTTTTAGATTTAACGTCAGAGCCGCCTAAAGGCGGAACTCCAAACTATTCGACTGCGTGGTGTTTTAGGTCTTCGAGGCTGACGACGGTAAGCGCAGCGGCGTGTGTTGCTTCGAGATAAACTCGCGGAGCCATTCCCGCCTCTAATGCCTCGCGCCAGCGGAGCATGCACAGGCACCATTTATCGCCTTCCTTCAAACCCGGAAAGGCATACTGCGGCATCGGCGTCGAAAGATCGTTGCCAACGGCTTTCGAAAACGCAAGAAATTCATCGGTCGCCTCAATGCAGACCGTATGCCGCCCTGTGTCATCAACACCCGTGCGGCAATATCCGTCGCGATAAAATCCAGTCATCGGATCAGTGCAGCAATTTTCGAGCAGGCCGCCAAGGACGTTTTTGGGTTTGGGCGCGTGTCCATTACCATTTCCATTCGTGTAGCTCATTGTTTAAAGTTACCACGACATCGAATTCATTTGCCACAATGCCGCAGCCACAGGCCCGGTGCAAATCCGGGCGTTCCAGTGCGAGACATTTTTGGGACAGTCGCCCGCGAGTATAACATATTGCAGTACAACCGCTTACCGCCCCGCATCATCGTGTGTCCTGCTGTTCCATGCGTATATGCAACACTTTTCGGACAAGATGGGACCCGTTTCGGGTGTCCCAAGTTTTCAAAGACCATCTGGAAAAAAAGTGAGCAATAGCACACGTCCAACCGTCGCAATTTTCGCACAGTGTTGCACTTATTTGTTGAATTCAAGACAGGATAATAATTTCGGTTATCGAATTAGTGCTTTGTAACCTAAATTATTCAAACGCTTTTTTGTTCCATTCGTGTTGGTTTCGTGTCGTGCGCGTGGTTTCAGTCCGCTGTAAAAACCCTGAACCACGAATTCAAAGGTAATCTGCCGACCGCTCGGGTGTTTCGTTTCTGAGCGGAGTATCTATGTTTCTGTGAAACGTTTGAAACAAATGAAACGCCTGAAACGCCTGAAACATTTGAAACATCTGAAACGCGTAACTGCGGGAATGCCGGGCCGATCCGATGATGAAGGTCGAACTCATTACGAGAATTGTTTTCTGTGTGTTTCGAATAATCAGCCATCGAGGTTCGGTCGCACCGGCAGAATGTAACCATACCACAGCGTTG
>JBOGOW010000285.1:0-5356 GCA_050748285.1 Pyrinomonadaceae bacterium | reverse complement strand
GGACACTCCTGTCCTCATGAGCCCGCAAGGGCGAAAATACTTCCGCCGTGTGACGGAGCGAGGACACTCTTGTCCTCATGAGCCCGCAAGTGCGAAAAATACTTCCGCCGTGTGACGGAGCGAGGACACTCTTGTCCTCATGAGCCCGCAAGGGCGAAAAATACTTCCGCCGTGTCACGGCGGTGCTGACGAGTGTGTCCTCGCTCCCTAATTCCATGGGGTAGAAATATTTCTGCCGTGTGACGGCGGTGAGGACAAGAGTGTCCTCGCTCCGTCATTCCACCGTAACCGATTTCGCTAGATTCCTTGGCTGATCGACATCGCAGCCGCGGCGGACGGCGATGTGATACGACAGCAATTGCAGCGGCACGACCGAGAGCACCGGGCCGAGCAGATCGGAGGTTTCGGGAATTTCGATAACGTGATTTGAAACCTTTGAGCTCATCGTGTCGCCTTCGGTCAGAACGCTGATGATGATGCCGTCGCGCGACTTGACCTCTACGATATTGGAATGCGTTTTTTCGTAACGCAGTTCGCTCGCCTCGTTGCCCGTCTCGCGCGTGTTGACGACGACGACCGGCAGCTTTTCGTCGATCAAAGCATTCGGGCCGTGTTTCATCTCGCCCGCCGGATAGCCTTCGGCGTGGATGTAACTGATCTCTTTTAGCTTCAACGCACCCTCGAGCGCGACCGGGAAATTGATGCCGCGGCCGAGATAGAGAAAATCCTGTACGCGGAAAAATTCCTTCGAGAGTTCCTCTATCGAATCGGCGTCATTCAAAAGCTGTTCGATCTTGAGCGGGAGTTCGGCGAGGTCCTGCGCGAGTTTTTTTGCTTTTTCCTCGTCGATGGTTCCGCGAATATCGCCGAGATACATCGCAAACAAATAGAGCGCGATCATCTGCGCCGTGAACGCCTTGGTCGATGCGACGCCGATCTCAGGCCCGGCGTGCGTCAAGATCGTGCCGTCGGCTTCGCGCATAATCATCGAACCCTGAACGTTGCAGACCGCAAGCACTTTACAGCCCTGCTGTTTCGCCTCGCGCATCGCGGCGATAGTGTCGGCGGTTTCGCCGGACTGCGAGATGACGATGAGCAGATCGTTTTCGGTCAGCACCGGATCGCGATAGCGAAACTCCGATGCGTAATCGACCTCGACCGGAATCCGAACGAGGTTTTCGAGCATATATTTGCCCGCCAGCCCCGCGTGCCACGAAGTGCCGCAGGCAGCGATCTTTATCGAGGTGAACGAGCGAAATTCCTCCGTCGAGATTTCCATCTCTTCGAGATAAACCTTTCCGGTATCGAGCGAAACGCGGCCCTGCACGGTATCGCGAACGGCACGCGGCTGTTCGTATATCTCCTTTAGCATGAAGTGTTTAAAGCCGCCCTTCTCGGCCATTATCGGGTCCCACGTGATCCGCTGCTGTTGCGGCTCGACGACGTTTCCGTCAAAATCCGTAACGCGAACGCTGTCTTTCGTCAATACCGCGATCTCACGGTCACCGAGAAAAAACACGTCGCGGGTGTGCGCCAAAATTGGCGGCACATCGGAGGCAACGAAGAATTCGCCATCGCCCAAACCGATAACTACCGGCGGGCCTTCGCGAACGGAAATTATCGTGTCCGGCTCATCGACCGAAATAATCGACATCGCAAAAATGCCGCGCAGTTCCTTTACCGCTTTGCGCACGCCATGTTCGAGCGAGAGATTTTCGGTGTCGATATAATGCCCGATCAGATGAGCGACAACTTCGGTATCGGTCTCGGTTTTGAATTCGTGACCGTTATCCTGAAGCCGTTCTTTAAGCGTCAGATAATTTTCGATAATGCCGTTGTGAACAACGACGACCTTGCCCGATTGGTCGCGATGCGGATGCGCATTTTCTTCGGTCGGTCGCCCGTGCGTCGCCCACCGCGTATGGCCAATGCCATAAGTGCCATCGAGCGGTTTCAGCCGAATCGCTTCCTCAAGATTCCGCAGCTTTCCTTCCGCCCGCCGCAGCGAAAGCTCGTGATTTTCATCGACCACGGCGATCCCCGCCGAGTCGTATCCGCGATACTCCAGCTTTCGCAAACCGTCCACGATCAACGGCACAACCTGTTTATTTCCAACGTATCCAACTATTCCGCACATAATTTATTGCGCTCTGACCGCTTGCAAAAATTCAAAAGGATTCACAATTCTAAGTGATGGATATTTAGAGGTAAACTCCGAATCGTCCCGCAAATCTAACAAATCCTGGTCACGGCTGACAAGGAAATCAGCATTAAACCCCAATGCAAGATTCAGGAAAATCTCGTCGGTTCGATCACGTTCGAATGAAAAGATCTTTGACGGCTCTTTAACTACTGCCGCAACACTTCGCAACTTTTCGATTAGCTTATATCGGCGTTCAGTTTGAAGTTGCGGATATTTCCTTTTCATTTTCGGCCGAGAAACTACGTCTTCGACCTCGGCGAGCACTGCTTCTGCAACTACAAGTTTAACCTTGCCATCAAATACGATTCGAACACACTCATCGGCGGGACCGCCTTCGTTAAGAATCGCTTGAAGAATAACGATAGTGTCAAAGACTGCTACGATCATCGGCTCCAGAGCGGGGTGATCTTTCGAACCTCCGCTAACTCCGAATCGATCAACTCTTCGATCTCAGCCTCCGAAAGGCCAAGTCTTTTTGTTTCTTCGTGTATAGGTTTAACCAGTTCTTCCCAAGAAGGGAGCATTTCCCGCTCGACAATGGTCTTTACAAAATCATTTACGTCCTGACCACTGCTTTTGGCTTTCTTCCGCAATTTCGTCTCAGTTTTCCTCGGCAATTCAATCGTTATCGACATATTATTCACCCTCGGTGATAATAATAGCATATCAAACGAACACGGGGCGCAACCTGTTTATTTCCAACGTATCCAACAATTCCGCACATAATTTAAGCTGCTCTGACAATCTCTAAGAAACCGACCGGAGTAACAATTCTTAGCTCATGGAACGTATTACAAAATTCCGAATCATCCCTCAAATCCAACAAATCGCGGTCGCGAGTGACGATGTAATGTGCCTTTGCAGCAATCGCAAGATTAACAAATAACTGATCGTCAATGTCTCTGTCGAGAAAGAAAACAGCAGGAACGTCAGAAACAAAAATCGATTGTGCCGCTGCTGAGCGTAGTATGATTTCAGCTCTTTTCGATGATAAAACCGGATATTTTCTGATTAAGGCGGGGCGAGAAATAACGTCTTGAATCTCGTCAAATGTCTGCTGCGTAAAAAAGAGCTGAACTCCGCCTCGATCTACGAGTTTGACGCATTCTCCAGCAGGGCCATTTTCGAAGAGAATTCCTTGAAAGAATATGTTGGTATCAAAAACTGCTGAGATCATCGGCTTGAGAGTGGTGTTTCGCGACGAACATCCGTAATCAAATCATCAACAAACTCTTCTATCTCTTGCTCTGAATATCCCTGTTTTTTCGTCCAATTATAAAGAGGAGAGGCGGCCTCTGAAAGTGACACAGGAGCCATATTCGCCTCGCGTTCAGCCATCTGCTTCAGAAAGTACTCTAGATTCTGGCCTTTGCTCTTCGCCAATTTCCGCAACTTCGTTTCAGTTTTAGTCTCAAGATCAATCGTAACCGTCATACCTTTCACCTTTTATCCTATTTATGACTGAGAGGCAAGAGAGGTTTTTCAGCTCGAACCTCGCTAACAAGATCATCAAAAAAACCTTCGATCTCTGATTCGGACATCCCGCTTCGTTTGATCTCATCGCGAAGCGGCGCAGCTGCCTCATCCAAAGTAGGTGCAGATCGCTCGACGATTTGTTCCACGACATTCTTCAACTCTTTCCCTTTGATAGACGCGCTTATCTCAAGGCGACGCAATGTTTCCGGCGAAATGTTTATAGTTAAGGTCATTTTTCTATGTCTTGTCGGGGGAGAATTGCACTTGGCCAAGCCAATAATTTAACTCCGATTGTGATTGAAAATCATTCGCAATAGTCACTGAATAAGATCCGCTTTCCTTTTATCATTGCAATGAATTTGTCTCGACGCTTATCAAAAGTTACCATTCGCTTCAACGATTCTTCTGCGGTGAGTTTAATCCGCTCGGGCCGTTCGACCGTGATCTCCTTTACTACCTTCGGATTTCGTTTGATGTCATGTACTACTTTTGAATTCATAGTTTTGATACTAGCATAATTTTGGTTTTTGGTTGTATAAGGCCCTCGTTCGTTAGCTTTATTAAGTTTTCAGGATCAACCACGGCACAACCTGTTTATTTCCAACGTATCCAACTATTCCGCACATAATTTAAGCTACTCTGACAATCTCTAAGAAACCGACCGGCGTAACAATTCTTAGCTTAGGGAACTTATTACAAAATTCCGAATCATCCATCAAATCCAACAAGTCGCGGTCGCGGCTGACAATAAACTCCGCGCCCGTTGTTATGGCAAGATTGATAAATATCTCGTCGGACGGGTCGCGATCTAAACGGAATTTTTGTTCCGGATGTTCAACAAGGATCGCTTTGCTGCATATCTTATTAAAAACTCGGATCGGTTGTTCTCCGCGTAGTGCCGAATATTTGGCGATGAGTTTAGGTCTGTTAATTACGGATCGAATTTCGTCGATGATCGCTTCCGAAGTTACCAAACGGAATTTGTCTTCCGAAAGCATATCGATGCAGGCCCCCGCAGGGCCTTCAGTGCTTAGGATGCCCTGAAGCATCACATTTGTATCGAATACGGCAGAGATCATCGACTCGATAATGGAGTGATCTTTCGGACTTCAGTTAATTCGGAATCGATCAACACTTCCAACTCGCGCTCCGTCAACCCAAGTCGCTTGGTTTCATCGCGAATCGGTTTCAGCAATTCAGTCAACGTGGGTTCAGCTTCACGTTTCAAAACATTCTGAACAAACTCGGTCAAGTTCTGTCCTTTATTTCTGGCTCGCACGCGAAGGCCGGCCTCAGTCTCCGTAGGTAAATCGATTGTAATCGTCATAAAACCCACCTCATAATAAACAGTATTTTAGCATTAACCGAAGCCATCGGCACAACCTGTTTATTTCCAACGTATCCAACTATTCCGCACATAATTTAAGCTGCTCTGACAATCTCTAAGAAACCGACCGGAGTAACAATTCTTAGCTCAGGGAACTTATTACAAAATTCCGAATCATCCATCAAATCCAACAAGTCACGGTCTCGGGTAACCAAATAATCGGCACCGGTTTCCAGAGACAGATTTATAGAGAGCTTTGAAAAACGCGGTTTTATTTCTCTCTGAATTCATTTTCGGGATTTTTTGAAAATCGGAGTTGGGTTTTTGTTTTTTCGAGCATCATTTTAATG
>JBOGOW010000284.1:0-5358 GCA_050748285.1 Pyrinomonadaceae bacterium | reverse complement strand
CCAGTATGACAAAGCAATTGAGCTGTATCGGGAGGTGCTTCAAGAAAGGCCAAATAATGCTCAGCCGCACGTTTTGCTCGGTGAAACCTATGCAGCAAAAGGGCTGTATGGCGAGGGCGTGGAGGAAATTCAAAAGGGCGTGGCTCTCGATAACGCCCCCGAGCGATGGGACAGGCAGCCGATGCTCGCATACGCTTACGCGATGGCAGGCAGACACGATGAGGCTTTGAAAATACTCGACGAACAGAAGAGGCTTGCAAAGCAAGGTTACATCTCGCCTTATAATTTCGCGATCATCTACACTGGCCTCGACGATAAGGATAGAGCATTCGAATGGCTGGAAAAAGGATTCGAGCAGCGCACACAGCTAATATATCGGATAAAGAGCCGACCGATGTTCGACCCTTTGCGCTCAGACCCGCGTTACGCTAAACTGCTGCGGAAGATGAACCTTGAGCCGTGAACAGGTTGATGGATTATTCAAAGGGCCCGGGCCGCTTCCGCCTGCGGCTGTGCCGCCTGATTAGATGAAAGTCACAGCTTTACACCTTTTGATCCGTGCCGTTGCTGTCGGCTTATTTTTAGCCGCGTCAACTCTGTTTATCTTCGCTCAGTCGCAGGCCTTGAACGGACAAATCGAAGGCACAGTTTTAGACCAAACGGGCGCGGCTGTTTCGAATGCCGCAATCTCGGCCACAAATATTGAAACGGGAGCGGCCAGAACCGTGACGACAGATGCAAGTGGCGTTTACCGCTTGCCGCTCTTGCCGCTTGGAACTTATCGCATCATCGCCGAAGCCGCGAATTTTAAGCGTCTCGTCCGCGAAGGAATTACGTTAGCTACCGGACAGACCGCGACGATTGATATTCAACTGCAAACCGGGGATATAAAGGAAGTAGTTACTGTTTCGGCGGACACTTCCGTAGCCGACGCGGGCAAAACCGATTTGGGGCGAGTGATGAATAACCGCGAAGTACAGAACCTTCCGCTTATCTCGCGCAATCCTTCCAATTTCGCGCTTTTGCAAGCCAATGTAACGGGTCGTCCGAGCCGCGGATTTAATAATCCCGCTATCGCCGTCAACGGCTACCTGCGGCGGATAAATTATCTGCTCGACGGCAATACCAACACACAGCCCGACCGTGCCCCGACTCGTTTTATGTTCATTTCCGAAACCTCCGTCAGCGAGATTCAATTGCTGACCAATGGTTTTGCGGCGGAGTTCGGCAACACGCCGGGAATTATTGTGAACACCGTGACGCCTTCGGGAACAAATAAATTCAGCAACGCGGTCAGTTATCGTTTTCGCCGCCCGTCCTTTTATTCGCGCCCGTTCTTTTTTCCGGCGGCTGATTTGCCGGACAACAAAGCCGATAATTTTACGGCGACAGTCGGCGGTCCGATTATCAAAGATCGCTGGCATTTTTATGCGTCTTACGAAAACGGCAGCCGCGACGATAAAGCGATTGCCGCACGGCTCTTGACGATTAGCGAATCGAACAAAGCAGACTTGATTGCAGCCGGAGTTTCGCCTTCGATATTTCCGTCAGCCATTCCGAGCCTCGAACGCGGACCGCTTTATATCTTTCGGACTGATTTGCAAATCAACCAAAAAAATCGCCTTGCCGTGCGGTTTAATCTATTTAACCCGAGTTCTGATAACGCAATTATGGGCGTTCTCAACACATTGGAGCGAACCGTTGACGCCGCCGTCCCCGGCTATGGACTGGCAGTGCAGCTAGCTTCATATACGTCATGGGTTTTG
This sequence comes from Pyrinomonadaceae bacterium, assembly GCA_050748285.1. Taxonomy (GTDB): domain Bacteria; phylum Acidobacteriota; class Blastocatellia; order Pyrinomonadales; family Pyrinomonadaceae; genus OLB17. The sequence continues at coordinate 3,592 of JBOGOW010000284.1, read as the reverse complement.
AATGAATTTCGCTTTCAATACGCCGAGCGCAGTGTGGGCATGAAAAGAAACGAATTTTCTGGCACCGGACCTTCAATCGTGATTACCGGTGTGGCAAACTTTGGCTCGCCGACGGGCGCCACCACTACTTCCTCGCCTTTCAGGATAACGCAGTTTCAGGACAATTTGACGCTGACACGCGGAACGCACGTCGTCAAATTCGGCGGCGGTTTCAATTTTTATAACACCACCCAAAATTCGCCGCTTTTTAGCCAATACACTTTTCCCTCGATTGCCTCTTACATTGCCGCTCGCAACGGCTCGCCGCGCAGTTACACAAACTACATCGAAACCTTCGGCGATCCGGAAATTAAATACACGGCGACTTTCTGGAATTTCTTCGCGCAGGACGATTGGAAACTCAACCGTCGTTTAAAAATCAATTTCGGCTTGCGTTATGACCTTTATCAAATTCCCAAGGCAGATTCGTCGTCGCTTTTTCCTGCGTCGCAAAAATTCAACGTGGACAAAAATAATTTCGCGCCGCGCGTCGGCGTGGTTTACGCCTTGCGCGAAGGCAGCCGCCCGACAATCTTGCGCGCCGGTGCGGGAATTTACTACGACCAACCGCTTTTGGCGATGTATCAACGAGCATTGCAATTAAACGGTAATCCGCGATTTTTTAGTTTCAGATTTAACGGAAATAATAACGGAACGACAACGCCAAGCCCGAACGCGCCCGCTTTTCCGAATACTTTTTCAGGCTCTTTGCCGCCTGGTTCGGTTTTGCCGCCGCAAGATATTGATACAGTTGCTTCCGATTTTGAAACTATGTATGCGATTCACTCAAACGTCCAACTCGAACAGGCGATTGCAGATAACCTCTCGTTCGCGGTTGGTTATATTCACTCAAGCGGACGACATATTCCGATTTATCGCAACATTAACCCGATAAATCCGATTCGCTTTCTGGCAGACGGCAGAGCGGTATTTGGTTCGGCTCGTCTTGACCCACGATTCAACATTATTCAGATGGTCGAATCCGTGGGGAATTCAAACTATGACGCTCTGACTTTGCAATTGACCAAAAGATTTTCACGCGGTTTGCAATTCAGCACAAATTACACGCTTTCAAAAGCCACCGACGACGCCCCCGAACAAAATCTGGCGACCGGATTTCCGGGTTTGGTTTTGTCAGACCCGAATAATCGGAGTTTGGACAGAGGCAATTCGTTCGCCGACCAACGTCATACTTTCGTCATGAGTTTGGTTGCCCGCCCGCAGTTTGAATTGAGCAATAAAACGCTGCGTTATCTTTTCAATTACAATCAATTTGGGATCATCGCCACCGCCAACACCGGAGAAACATTCAACATCATTTCCAGTCTTGATCTAAACCGCGATGGCATTTCGACTGCGGACAGACCGGTCGGTATCAAACGCAATTCGGGAAGAACTCCACCGCAACTTAATGTCGATTTGCGCTACTCGCGTTTCTTCAATTTTACCGAGCGTCACAAACTCGAAGTCTTCGGCGAATTCCAAAATCTTTTTAACATCAACAGCATCGTCCAATTTACAAATGTCATGGCAGCGACCAATCCGACAACCGGCGAGCTAATCGGCGAACTCCCCGATTTCCGCGCTCGAAGCCAATCGATTTCGCAAGACAGCCGCCAGCTACAACTTGGAGCGAAGTTCATATTCTAAATTTGTGTTAAAAGACGTAAAATGACAAAACCGTCGAGCGCTTCAGTTTTTTCCGTATAACCATTTGATTTCATTTCTCAACAAAACGCATCGCTTGGCTTGACAAAGTATGTGTGCGGGTAGAAAATAGCTAATTGCCCCGAAGCATCGAGTTGCTTTATTATTGAAAAGTTAAAACTTTGCTATTGTGTGCTTGACAGCAGGTCTTGTATCTGTATAATCAAGAGTTTCGCCTCGAAGGAGAGATGAAGCGGTAAGTTGATATTTGAAAACTAGATATGTAGGTCCATGTGTTAATTTCGTAACAACGAAAAAACGTTTGTCAGACTTCGGTTTGACAGACAACGTCAGATGAATTTCTGACGATAAAAAAATGAGACAGAAATCAACGAGAGTTTGATCCTGGCTCAGAATCAACGCTGGCGGCGTGCCTCAGACATGCAAGTCGAACGATTAAAGCTCTCTTCGGAGAGTGTATAGAGTGGCGCACGGGTGAGTAACACGTAAGTAATCTACCTTTGAGTGGGGAATAACAGTCGGAAACGACTGCTAATACCGCATAACGCAGCGGCACCGCAAGGTGACAGTTGTTAAAGGAGCAATCCGCTTAAAGAGGAGCTTGCGGCAGATTAGCTTGTTGGTAAGGTAACGGCTTACCAAGGCTACGATCTGTATCCGGTCTAAGAGGACGGTCGGACACACTGACACTGAATAACGGGTCAGACTCCTACGGGAGGCAGCAGTCGGGAATTTTGGGCAATGGGCGAAAGCCTGACCCAGCAACGCCGCGTGAAGGATGAAGTATTTCGGTATGTAAACTTCGAAAGAATAGGAAGAATAAATGACGGTACTATTTATAAGCTCCGGCTAACTACGTGCCAGCAGCCGCGGTAATACGTAGGGAGCAAGCGTTGTTCGGATTTACTGGGCGTAAAGGGCGCGTAGGCGGCGCTGTAAGTCACTTGTGAAATCTCTGAGCTTAACTCAGAACGGCCAAGTGATACTGCAGTGCTAGAGTGCAGAAGGGGCAATCGGAATTCTTGGTGTAGCGGTGAAATGCGTAGATATCAAGAGGAACACCTGAGGTGAAGACGGGTTGCTGGGCTGACACTGACGCTGACAGCGCGAAAGCCAGGGGAGCAAACGGGATTAGATACCCCGGTAGTCCTGGCCCTAAACGATGAATACTTGGTGTCTGGAGATTTAATGCTCCGGGTGCCGTCGCTAACGTTTTTAGTATTCCGCCTGGGGAGTACGCTCGCAAGAGTGAAACTCAAAGGAATTGACGGGGACCCGCACAAGCGGTGGAGCATGTGGTTTAATTCGACGCAACGCGAAGAACCTTACCTGGACTAGAATGTGAGGGAAGAGAGGGTAATTCCGATCGTCTGGGAAACCAGACCCAAAACAAGGTGCTGCATGGCTGTCGTCAGCTCGTGTCGTGAGATGTTGGGTTAAGTCCCGCAACGAGCGCAACCCTTATCAACAGTTGCCATCATTAAGTTGGGAACTCTGTTGAGACTGCCGTTGATAAAACGGAGGAAGGTGGGGATGATGTCAAGTCATCATGGCCTTTATGTTCAGGGCTACACACGTGCTACAATGGTCGGTACAAAACGTCGCAATCCCGCAAGGGGGAGCTAATCGCAAAAACCGATCTCAGTTCGGATTGAAGTCTGCAACTCGACTTCATGAAGTTGGAATCGCTAGTAATCGCAAATCAGAATGTTGCGGTGAATACGTTCCCGGGTCTTGTACACACCGCCCGTCACATCACGAAAGTAGGTTGTACTAGAAGTAGCCGGGCCAACCCCGACTTGTCGGGGAGGCAGGTTACCACGGTATGATTTATGATTGGGGTGAAGTCGTAACAAGGTAGCTGTAGGAGAACCTGTGGCTGGAT
>JBOGOW010000283.1:0-5374 GCA_050748285.1 Pyrinomonadaceae bacterium | reverse complement strand
GCATTGAGTACACGCTCGTTGACACTCGCCCCTGCACCCCGGAGATGCTCGTATCGCCCTTGCTGACGCGCGGGCTTTTGCAATTCGGCGGCAAACTTTCCGGAACCTTGACGCATCTGTTATCGTTGAATGTCTGCTTGAATAAATTTTTATTTTTACGAGGTTTTTTAATGTTCAAAAGAATCACTGCCGCGTTTGCCGCATCGTTAATGGTTTTTAATATGGCCGCGTCTTCATTCGCCGGCGGCGATGTCAAAGGCAGTTCCCGCGCGCAGACCAATCAACTCGTCTCGATGCTTCCGGCATCGGATGTCGTCGTCGTCGCGGACGGCAAACGCTTTTTTGGCGAAGCGTTGCCAAAGGTTCTTGCGGCAAATCAAAAAGTTCTGAATGATATTTTCGCAAAGATCGACGCGATGCAGGCAAAAACCGGCATCGACCTCCGCAAGTTCGATTCCTTCGCCGCCGGTGCGAATATCGGCAAAGCCGAAGGGAATAAATTCAATGTTGCGCCGGTCGTTATCGCTCGCGGCACGGCGAATTCGGCAACGCTGATCGATGCTGCGAAAAAAGCGTCGGAAGGAAAATCGAAGTTGGAAACCGTCAACGGCATTGCGATGTATGTCGTTTCAAAAAAGGACGTGATCGCGCTTGCGAAAAAACATTCGCCTGTTTCCGCGAATTCGGCCAAACACGAAGACAAGATCGCAAATGCGGTCGATGATCTGGCGTTTTCTGCCAGCGATCCGAACACGATCGTTTTTGGTTACGCGTCGCGCGTCCGCGAAACGCTCGAAGGCCGGACAAAAGTTAGCGGCGAACTCACAGGTTTGCTTGTAAAGAAACCGGCAGGCGTTGTTAATTTCGCCGGTAAAATGCCCGGCGGAATGAGTTCGCTTTTGCCGCTTGATAACGACGAATTAGGCGCGAATATCGATTCGATAAACGCGCTTTACGGAGCAATGGACGTCGCAAACGGACAGGCAACTATTAGCCTTACGGCAGTTACGGCAAAATCGCAACAGGCCGCCGATCTGAAAGGCACGCTCGAAGGTTTGAAAGACCTCGGTAAGACCGTTCTCGGCTTGTCAAAAAATGCAGACAAAAAACTCTACGCAAAACTGCTCGGAAACGTAAAATTGACGAATGTTTCGAACGAACTCAATCTCGACCTCGCCATCCCGCAAAACGATCTCGATGCTCTGGTCGGGATATTAAAAAAGTAGTCGCTAACTTATTTTTGTGAATCCGGCCGTCCTAATCGGCGGCCTTCTTTAAATAAAGATCCACGAAACAACACGAAAATACACGAAAAAAATCACGAATGTAGACGTTTGCGTAATTTCGTGTTGTTTCACGGATAATCTTTCTTCAATTTTCACCGGAAAAAAAACTATCGGCGGCGGCGGTAATTCTGCCGCTGGGGACGCGAAAGCTCTTCGACCTTTCGATTCAATTTCCCGTGTTCATCGACCAATGGATAGAGCAGTAAATTATTTGCCAAATATGCCGCCCGCAGTTCGACAGGGCGCGCACCGGCCCGGTTTATAACGTGTACCTTCACACCGCGAACATCTTCCATCCAATCAGCAAATTCATCCGCTTTTCCGACGGTTGCCGAAAGCAGAAGCATTCTTATCCACGGCGGCGTCAGGATGATCGCTTCTTCCCAAACATGACCGCGATAATCATCCGAAAGATAATGGGCTTCATCGATTATTACAAAATCGGTGCCGACCTCGGTGCCGCTTCTGAGCGCGTCGAAAAGCTGATTTCGATATATCTCGGTCGTGCCGACGATCAGCGGCGCGTCGGCGTTTTCTTTTCTATCGCCCGTCAATATGCCGACATTTTCCGAGCCGAATTCGTTTGCAAATTCGATATATTTCGAGTTTGTCAGCGCCTTGAGCGGCGTCGTGTACCAAGCCCGTCTGCCTTGTGCGAGCAGCCTTCTGATCTCTTCGCGGGCGATCCAGGTTTTGCCGCTTCCGGTCGGCGCCGTTACCAAAACATCCTCATTTTCAATGGCTTCGCGAGCTTCGATCTGAAAATCGTCCGGCACGAACGACGTCGGTTTCGGAACGCCGATTCCCGAAAGCAATTCTTCGACCGCCTTTTGCTCGGCAGACGATTGCCGAGGTTCACCTTCATTTTGGGAACTTTCACGTGCAATTTCGCGTTCTCTATTACGTTCCCTTTGTTGGCGGTCGGATCGGCTTTTTGGGGAATTTCGCCGCTGATTTCGGTTTCGCCGTTGTGCCATATTGTTGAATGTTACGGGATTGAAAACACTAAGTCTAAAGGCTTCCAAACTGTGCTGCTTAGTGCTAAAATGATAAATTGCTCCGCAACCAATGTTGAGGGCAAAGCGTCAAACATTTTGAGCCGGGAAGTAACAGGCAAAAGTTTGGTTTTAACGCTATATATAAGTTATGTTCGAGCAGGAATTATACAACGAGCCGGCTGCGATAGACGCGCAGGAAGGCGACCTATTCAATAATTACGAAATAAAGAATTGGGATCTCGGTCCGCGTATCTACAAGATTCTGGCGTTCTCCGCCGTCTTTAATCTAGTTGCGCTTTTGATTTTTGGGCAGACGGATATGCTAACCCGCCGCGGATGCGAAAGTCCGTGGGTCGGAAGCGTTTGCCAGGTTTTGGATATGGCTTATGTCGGCTCGATGCTCTTTGGAACAGAACGCGAATTTGTCGATGCCGAATATGACCAGATCGATCTGGGCGATTCCGAGATCACGTTTATCGACGTAAGCGGAGCGGAGCCGCGGTTTCGATATCCGGCAGACTATGATAAATATGCGAACCCGGAGAAATTTGCGGCTGATCAAGCGGCTTTAAACGATCCGTTGGCTGGGTCTAATTCACTGCCGAATCCGACGACAAATTCCAATGATCTGCTCGCACAGGCGCAGCAATTACCGACTCCGAATCCGAATGCGGTATTGGGACCGATTCCTGATTCGCCATTTTCAGTGAGCGACACGCCGAATACGCCTTTATCGAGAATTAGAAATCACCGTCGTCCTGGCAGAATGAAGCCGCCTGCTGCAAATACAACGCCGAAAGATCAGACGGTCGCACAAACTGATTCGAATTCGAATTCGAATACGAATACGAACACATCGACGCCGCTGAACAGCGATAGCGTTAAGGCGGTCGAGATTAACCATCGGCCGATGGTCGATCTTGCAAATGGGATCAACTCGCTTCGTGAAAAAGCTCCGCTCAACCTTGAAAGCGAATTCATGGTTACCGGAAAGGGCAAGCTGGATAAGTTAGGTAAATTCGACCCTAAAACTTTCCGTTACGGCCCGACGACCGGGAAAGACGAGGCGGTCGTTGAAGTGGTGAAGGATTCTTTCGAAGCCTTGAATGAGGCCGGCTATCTTGCGTATATCAAGGATATTATCGGCAAAGATTTGAGCTTCGTGCTCCAGCAGGATGCCGAAAATATTGCGGCGACTTTTCAGACCGATTTTGATAATGATTCGCTTGCGAAACAGCGCCAATCAAGCCTTGACCTTTTGATCTCGATTGCGAAAAAAGGCAAGCAGGGCGAGAACGCGAGCCAGACCGACAAGGACGATCTTCTCCTTTTGGAAGGTGTAAAAACCGAAGTCGTAGGCAAAACCCTAAAAATAATGTTCGTTGTCCCGAAAGGGGTAGCGCACCCGTTAATCCAGCGAAAACTTGCAGAGCAAGCCGCGGAAAACAGAAAGCCGAGCGGTATGAACGTGTTAAAACAAAACGATAACACCGCACTTAAATAGAATTTGAACACGCGAAAAACGCAAAACTCGATCCTGTTTCTCACCACGCTCGGCGTCTATCTCGGCCTGTTGGTCGCGGGCGGCGCAGTGCCGCAGGTTTTTGCGCATTCGGCCACAACGCGCAATTTCGAACTGACCGACGAGATCGAGATAAGGGATGACCTCGAAAAAAAACCTGGCGGCTGCGATCTTTCGGCACTTATAGCTAAGGTCTCGGATTACGAAACCAAATTTCTTTGGTTCAACAGCGTCAGTATTCCAGAGTTCGCGCATCTGGTTGAACATATACTGGATGCCTACACAGAAAAGGTTGACGGAATTGATGTCAGCTGGAGATCTATCGGCGACGATCGGCCATCGAGAAAGGTCATGGGTGTGATCACATACCCTTTCGGATTCCTGGACACGGAAACGAGCGATGATTTGGATCGCGACATCTTGTTCGTTGGGAACGGACTTCCGGGAAAAGCGTTCACATTCTCGGTCCAGCGAAACAACTTTGAAACTCAGTTCCGGTTCGAATCCCAGCGAATCCCTTACGACGCTCCGCTAGTAAGAGCACTTTACTCCACGGCGCTGGATCGGTGGAAATGCGGTCCGTATTGTTCATTGGAAAGTGAGAAGATCATCCTCAGAAACACGGAACTTAGTGTCGAGGGTGACCACCTCGTGATCATCACACGCCTTCCTCGCGGCTCGCTTGACTCGCTCCATGCTAAAGAAGCAAAGTAGCGTGTCAGTAGGCAGACCATGAGGAAAGGCTCAATCACAAATCTTAAGAATTTTTGTAGCAACTGACACTCACCAAGAGCGGGTAAAATTGCATTGTTTGGCAATTCGAAGCTCGAGCGGAGCCCTTACTTACGTGCGGGCTACGGACAGGAGAAGCACGCTAAAGCGTGAACTCCAAACAGAGGAATCAAATGCCAGTAAACAGTTTTGCAGATAAGTTAGTAAAAAAAGTTTTCGGTTCGTCGAGCGACATCTTTTTGAAAAAGGTAAAGCCGACGGTTGCCGAGATAAACGATTGGGAAGCGACGCTTGAAAAATTCTCGGATGATGAATTGAAAGCGCAGACGCCGAAGTTTAAAGAGATGATCGTCGCACATCTCGATGGGATCGAGGACAAGACGGAACGCGTCCGTGAAGAGCAGGAAATACTTCACAGAATATTGCCCGAGGCGTTTGCAACCGTCCGCGAAGCCTCTCGCCGCGTTACCGAAATGCGGCATTTCGACGTGCAGATGATCGGCGGCGTCGCCCTTCATCAGGGCCGCATTGCCGAGATGCGCACAGGTGAAGGCAAAACGCTCGTCGCGACCTTGCCGTCGTATCTCAACGGTCTTACGGGGCGCGGCGTGCACATCGTTACGGTCAACGATTATCTTGCATCGCGCGACGCGGAATGGATGGGTCGAATCCATAAATTTCTCGGCCTTACCGTCGGCTGCATTCAAAACGATATGGACGACGCCGAGCGAAAAGAGGCGTACGCCTGCGACATTACATACGGCACAAATAACGAATTCGGCTTCGACTATCTTCGCGACAATATGAAGTTCGACGTCGAATCCCTGGTTCAGCCC
>JBOGOW010000282.1:0-5375 GCA_050748285.1 Pyrinomonadaceae bacterium | reverse complement strand
AGTAAGGGCTCTCTTGCCGCCCGAACGCTTAAAGGGCGTCACTCTTACCAAAACAAAAACGGCCGCCTGTTAAAACAAGCTGCCGTTCCGATACTGAATAAGTGGCTGGGGCGGGAGGATTCGAACCTTCGATGCCGGATCCAAAGACCGGTGCCTTACCACTTGGCTACGCCCCAAGACGCGCAATTCAGAAACTATCGGAAACGGCCGGACTGGAGCGGCAGGCATCCCCGCCTGCACTGGAACGCAGGCATCCCTGCCTGCGAATGAACACAAGGTGTTCACATTCCCAACCTTTCGCGATATTCATTTCGCGAAACAGCCGCTACGGCAAAACTTCGCCAGTTGGCTTTCTCGCCAAGGGCTTTCAGAGCTGTCTGCCGTGTCTCTTCGTTGTCAAAAATTCCAAAGACGCTCGCCCCGCTTCCGCTCATCGACGCAGCATTTGCACCAAGTTCGAGAAGCGTTTGTTTCACGAATTCGATCTCGGGAAACGCCGCAAAAACAGTCTTTTCAAAGTCGTTTACGCATTTAAGGCCGTCAATCGCCCCAAAACGGTAATTGGAAAGGATACTTTCCGCCTCGCCGCTTGTCAAGCGATTGGCATTGAGTCCGGCGTAGGCTTCCTTTGTCGAAACTTGAACTTTCGGCGAGACGATCAGCGTCGGCCCAAGGTTTAGATCGTCGGTAGGACTTATCGTCGAACCGGTGCCTGTGCCGACCGCTGTCCCACCAAATAAAAAAAAAGGCACATCCGAACCAAGCGATGCGGCTATCTCGATCAATTCAGACTCCGAAATATCCAATTCCCAAAGCCGTGAAAGTGCTATCAAAGCAACGGCCGCGTTTGACGAGCCGCCGCCCAAACCGCCCGGTGACGGGATTCGCTTTTCCAAACGAATTGTTGCACCGCTTTTGATCCGAAATTTTGAACGAATGTGCTCAGCAGCCTGAACGATCAGATTTGTTTCGTCCGTAGGTACATTCGGGTCCTCGGAGAGAATTTCGATTTCGTTTTCGGCTTTTTCAAAACTGAGAGTATCGTGCAGTGAAACAGTTTGAAGCACCGTGAAAATCTCGTGAAAATATTCGTCGCGTTTTCCCAAAACACGAAGCTGCAGATTTATTTTTGCAAATGACGGAAGTGAGAACGGCATTGGTAAAAGGATAGTTTCAGTTGCCGATAAAGTAAAAGAGCGTGCCGATTATCGACACGCCCTTGCGATTTACTTTTCTTGATCGGTATTAGTTATATACAAAAACCTGCGTGAAATAGATCGTTCCGTCATCCCCTTCAAAAGCCCCGATCGCAGACGTTCGCCACGCTCCGTAAAGAATATTTTTCCTGTGCGAATTTGAGTTCATCCATTTTTCGACGGCGTAGGATGCAGGGTCGTCATGCCCGCGAAGCGCCGCTATGTTTTCGCCGATTCCGGTCCATTTTATCCCGAGACGTGCGGCCCGCTGATCGACGGTCGTCCCGTCAAGACCGCGATGCGAGAAGAACTTGCCCTCGGACATATTGCGGGCGTGAAGACGCGCCAGATCGGCAAGTTCTTCATCCCATTGCAATGCTCCCAACCCGTTCGCCTGACGTTGAGCATTCATCAGAAGAAAGGCTCTGCGTTCAGCGGCAACCACAGCAGAAGCGGACGACCGACCGGCAGATGAGCCAAGTTTTACCGTCGGGCGCAACGGAACTTGCCGACCGCCGATCTGATCAACAAGCACAGCCTTCGATTGCGCCGATATTGGCACAACGAAAAACGCGAAAATTAAAATTGTAAGATGGAATGATCGCAAATACCCTCACTTCGGCAGCCGGACGATTCCTTCGAACTCCTGACTTTGCGTTCCCGATCAGTATCGGGATTGCCATTTCGGTTAAGGATGCGGCATTAAAGAAAATGCCGACATTTAAAAGACATCAATAATATACACCGAATTCCAAAAAACGGCACGCAGTGTTTTAGAATAGCTTTATGGAACGCAAACCGATCCCGCTGACCATGGTCAAGCCGGAAGAAAACGAACAGCACATTGACCCGGTTTGCAAAATGATCGTAACGCCAGAATCTGCGGCAGCGACATTCGATCACAACGGCAAAACGTATTACTTCTGCGCCGTCGGCTGCAAAACAAAATTCGCCGCCGATCCCGATAAATACTTGTCAGCACCGGATGCGATAGCGACCGGGGATTTCTTGCAGAAGCCCGCGCGTAAGCAAGGGCGTAACACTCAAGTTACGGATTACGGTCGGGATTCTTCACTTCAACCGCCCGCCGCCGCAGGTGGTTCTAACCGCGAATACACCTGCCCGATGCACCCCGAGATCGTTCAGACCGGCCCGGGAAGCTGCCCAAAGTGCGGGATGGCTCTCGAACCAAAAGAGGTCAGCCTCGACGACACGCCGGACCCAGAATATTTGGATATGAAGCGGCGGTTTTGGGTATCGGCTGTGTTGACGCTTCCTGTTTTTGTGCTGGCGATGGGTGAAATGTTAGTGCCGTCGGGCACGCTCGTTCACACTCGCGTTTCTGCGCTGTCGATCTGGATTCAATTTGCTCTCGCTACACCGGTTGTTCTCTGGGGCGGATGGCCTTTTTTTGTGCGGGCGTGGGCGTCGGTGAAAAATGCGAGTCCTAATATGTTTACGTTGATCGCTATCGGAACTGGTGCGGCATATTTGTTAAGCCTCGCGGCGTTGTTCGTTCCCAGCTTGTTTCCAATCGAAATGCGCGATCCTCATACCGGAATGATTCACGGTTATTTTGAATCGGCTGCTGTTATCACTACGCTGGTTTTACTTGGACAGGTATTGGAGCTTCGCGCCCGTTCGCAAACATCGAGCGCGATCAAGGAGCTTTTGCGGCTTGCACCTGAAACCGCGACGGTCGTTTTTGCTGATGGAAGTGAAGAAGTCGTAGATCTTCGACACGTCGAAACCGGGCAGACGCTTCGCGTAAAGGCGAATGAAAAAGTGCCGACCGATGGTGAAATCATCGAAGGCGCGACCTCGATCGACGAATCGATGGTAACCGGCGAATCGATGCCGGTCGAAAAAGACGCAGGTGCAAAAGTGATCGGCGGTACGATAAACGGCGGGCGCACATTTTTGATGCGGGCTGAAAAAGTCGGCAGCGAAACGCTTCTTGCTCAGATCGTAAAAATGGTCGGCGAAGCACAGCGAAGCCGCGCGCCGATACAACGTCTCGCCGATGTCGTCTCTGCATATTTCGTGCCCGCCGTAATCGCCGTCGCCATTATCGCCTTTGCGGTATGGATAATTCTCGGCAGTTTGGGTTATGCGATTGTCGCGGCTGTTTCCGTTTTGATAATCGCCTGCCCGTGTGCGCTCGGCCTCGCCACGCCGATGTCGATAATGGTCGGCACCGGCCACGGAGCAAAAAACGGCGTACTAATAAAAAAAGCCGAAGCCCTCGAAACTCTTGAAAAAGTAAACGCAATCGTCGTCGATAAAACCGGAACGCTGACCGAAGGCAAGCCAGTCGTCGCTAGTGTAAATAGCCGTGTCAGTAGCCCGCACTCTACGTGGCCGCAAAACGCACCACTGTACACCGAGAATGATATTATTCGTCTCGCCGCTTCCCTTGAACACCACAGCGAACATCCGCTCGCCTCGGCTATAGTTACCGCTGCCGAATCGCGCGGTATCGTTTTGGCAACTGTAAGGAATTTCGAGTCAATTACCGGTGTCGGAATAAAGGGCATCATCAATGAAAAAGAAATAATGATCGGGAGCGAGCGAATCTTGTCAGAACCGGGAGCGGTAGCGACTGGGTTGCCGAAATCATCGAGCGAGTTCGAAGGCTCTGAATTTTATTTAACCGAGTCGCTTGCGCTCCGGGACACAGGCCAAACCGTTATCTTCATCTCGATCTGTGGTGAGCTTGCCGGATTGATCGGCGTCGCCGACGCGATCAAACCGTCGGCTAAAAAAGCCATCAATGAACTCCATCGACAAAATATCGAAGTCGTGATGATGACTGGCGACAATCAGAAAACCGCCGGTGCCGTCGCAACACAACTCGGCATCGATCAGGTTTTCGCCGAGGTGATGCCGGAAGATAAGGCGGCAAAGATCAAGGAACTTCAGTCGCAAGGCAAGATCGTCGCTATGGCCGGTGACGGCGTCAACGATGCGCCCGCGTTGGCGCAAGCCGATGTCGGAATTGCTTTCGCGAGTGGTACTGACGTAGCCATTGAATCGGCTGACATTACGCTGCTCAAACCCGATCTCGATGGCATTCTAAAAGCGCGAAATTTGAGCAAAGCGACGATGCGAAATATACGCCAGAACCTTTTTTTCGCTTTTGTTTACAATATCGTCGGCTTGCCTGTTGCGGCGGGAATTTTGTTTCCGATATTCGGCATTTTGCTTTCACCGATGATCGCCAGCGCCGCTATGACCTTTAGCTCAGTCTCGGTCATCGCAAACGCACTGCGGCTTCGAAACACAAAACTATGAAACTGCCAACGAAACACACAAAAAGCACGAAACCTGAGATAATCTTATTTAGTGCTTTTCGTGTATTTCGTGGGTAAATAATTTATGTCAAGACCAGCATTAGCAATCCACGGCGGGGCGGGAACGATCCTCAGGTCGGCGATGACCGCCGAACTCGAAGCCGAATATCGCGCCGGACTCGAATCGGCGTTGACCGACGGTTGGGCTATTCTAAAAAACGGAGGCTCGTCGCTTGATGCCGTCGAAGCGGCAGTTATTTCGCTTGAAGATTGTCCGCTGTTCAATGCCGGTCGAGGCTCTGTTTTCACCCACGATGGCAAAAACGAGATGGACGCCGCGATAATGGACGGGTCGAATCTTAGGGCGGGAGCCGTTGCTTTTGTCCGGAATGTGAAAAACCCGATCAAGCTCGCTCGCCTCGTGATGGAAAAGACCGAACACGTTTTAGTAGCCGGCGAGGGCGCGATCCAGTTTGCGGAAGAGATGAATATAGAACTCGCCGACAACGCATATTTCTTTACCGAACATCGCTGGAAACAGCTCGAAGAAGCCATCGCTGCAGATCGAGTGCAGCTAGACCACCAGGCGGAAATATATCTGGGAAGTGTGCCTTCCGGGATTCCGCAATCCGCAATCCGCAATCCGCAATCAAAGGGCACCGTCGGCGCAGTCGCCTGTGATTGGGATGGTCGTCTCGCTGCCGCCACCTCGACCGGCGGAATGACCAACAAGAAATTCGGCCGCGTTGGCGATACTGCTATCATCGGCGCCGGCACATACGCCGATGAAACCTGCGCCGTTTCCTGCACCGGCCACGGCGAATACTTTATGCTCGGCGTCACCGCCCACGACCTCGCCGCCCGAATGAAATACAAAGATCTGAGC
>JBOGOW010000281.1:0-5400 GCA_050748285.1 Pyrinomonadaceae bacterium | reverse complement strand
GATGCTGATGCAGCCGGGTGATGTTGTTTCGGTATTGCCTGCTGATTTCGTTTTTGTATATGGCAATGTCATCAAGCAGGGGCCGGTCAAAGTTACAGAACCAATTACGCTGATCCAGGCGATCGCCTCGGCGGAAGGATTGAAACCCGCAACGAAAAAGGACAGAATTCGCATATTGCGGCAAAAACCAAACAGCGTTAAATGGGACGAGATGGTTTATGATCTTGATGATATCGCGAAACGGAAGGTCGATGATCCTTACCTTCAACCAAATGACATCGTTGCAGTTTCAGAAGACAAGACCGCAAGTTTTCTGAATACTATAAAGACAAGCCTGACCCAAGGCATACCAAGCATTTTTTATAGAGTTCCGTAATTAATAAATTTTCGATGAAAGAGATTCGTGAAATTATTCCGGCTAAAGCCAACGAACCGGTTTTAGACCTTGAACGTCCATTTGAGCCGCATTTGATGCCGGGCACCGGGCGTTACCCAGCCTATCGCGACGTTTACGGTCAGGAGGGATTTAATGTCCTCGATTATTGGCGTGCCATCAGAAAGCGTATTTGGCTCGTCGTTGGGATCGCCGTCCTTGTAACCACGCTTGTGGCGATCTATATGGCGCGCAAGCCGGATATTTTTTCGGCGGCAGCAGTTGTCCAGGTCGATCTCGAACAGTCGAATCCCGATCTTGTTACAACAGACAGCAAGCGCGTAATTTCGAATCAGGATCCGTCATACTTTAATACGCAGCTTCAATTATTGAATAGCGATACATTGCTTCGCCGCGTTGTAAAGGAGCACAGTCTCGACGCGAACAAGGACTTTCAGGAAGCCAGGAATGCACGCGGCACGTCCGCTTTTCGATCAATGCTGAAGGCAATCGGGCTTGCGAGCGACAACAGCGCAAACAAAAGCGATTCGAATGCGGCAGCGGAAAATCAGGAAAATTCGAGCCTTATCTCTGCGGAAGATATCGCAGACGCCGTTCGTTTAGCGCCCTATGTCGATCTTGTCAAACTGGATCTCGGCATCGAGCCGGTGCGAGAATCGAGGGCTACGATAAAGGATACCCGTTTGATCGAAATATCGTATAGAAATAAGGATCCTGAATTCGCGGCGTTTGTTGCAAATGCGATCGGCGAAACTTTTGCAAGCGCGAATCAGGAAAAACGTTCGGGAACAAGCCGCAAGACGAGCGATTTTTTGACAAAGCGGATAAACGATCTTCAAACCGATATTCGAGGTGCCGAGACCGAGCTCGTCGAACTAAAACAGACCGAAGGAATTTTGAAGACGGACGGTGATCAGACCATCGTGCTAGATCGGCTTTCCGGTTTGAACAAGAATCTTCTTGAGGCTGAGAATAAACGAAAGACCGCTGAGGCAAAGTATTTTGCAATAAAAGATTCGCCCGACAGTATCAAAGCTCTTGCCGAAGCGGAAAGCGCCAGATACATTACCGAACGCGAAAATAACCTCGAGGTTGTTCGGAATCAAACACAAGCGAAGATCAACGAGTTTCAAGCCGATCGGGATCAGAAAGGGAAAATATTTCTGGACAAAGCTCCGGAGATGATCGAGCTTGACACGAAGATCAACAGTCTTCGCGAAACGCTAAATAAGCTCGTCGAACGTACCAACGACGATATCAAATCATTTCGCGAAAGAACCGGAAAGGTGCTTGTGGACAATCTTGGAACATCGTATCTGCAGGCGCGGGACGAAGAGGCAAAAATTCGAGCAGCCTATAATGTTCAATATGCTGAGGCTCAGGGACAAAATGCGGGAACCGTGAAGATCAAGATGCTTGAGCAAACGATCGAAACAAACCGCGGTTTTCTTGACAATCTTCGCAAACAGCAAAGCGGGAACGACGTTGTCTCGCAAGGCTCGGATAATAACATCAGTGTTGCCAGCTTTGCGATACCGTCGCAGGCTCCGGTCGGGCCGCGTCGTTTGATGACCGTCGCGGTCGCTTTGATGCTTTCGACGCTCTTTGGAATGGGATTAGCACTTTTCCTTGAGTATCTCGATGACACGATCAATACAACCGAAGAGGTTGAGAATTATCTTCAGCTTCCGGCGCTTGCGGCGATACCGACAATCGATTCGATACCAAAAAGGAAGCTGCTGCTTGTCGGCGGCAAGAATGACGAAGCAGCAAACGATCCGATGGAATCGGAACTTTTGATCTTTGCCGATCCGCGCTCGTCCCTTTCCGAATCTTATCGCCAGCTAAGAACGTCGATCCTGCTTTCTACTGCTGGACACGCTCCAAAATCGCTGCTTATCACTTCGAGCCTTCCATCGGAGGGCAAGACGACAACGGCAACTAATACCGCCATCAGCCTCGCTCAGACCGGCGCAAAGGTATTGATAATCGATGCCGATATGCGTCGTCCGCGGCTCCATTCCGTATTTAATGTTAATAACCGCGAAGGTCTTAGCACGGTTTTGTCCAGCGAGCTTTCACGCGAACAGATCATGGGCATCGTAAATTACGATGAACGGACAAAGGTGAGCGTATTGACCTCCGGGCCGATTCCGCCGAATCCGGCCGAATTGGTTGGCTCTCAACAAATGGTGCGGCTCTTGAAAACCTTGCAGGATGAATTCACGCACGTGGTAATCGATTCGCCGCCGATAACGTCGTTCACGGACGGCGTGCTCGTTGCGTCCTTGGTCGATGGCGTGATTCTCGTTGTCCATTCGGGCAAAAGTTCGCGGCAAGTTGTGCGGCGGGCAAGGCAGCTTCTATTGGACGTTCGTGCAAAAGTTTTGGGCGTTGTGCTGAACAACGTAAATCTGAATTCGCAAGGTAATTACTACTATTATCAAAGCTATTACTACCGAAATAATTATCGTCACTCTGACCAACAGGAATAGGCCGCGCTTGATCGGGCAATGAAAGAAAATGGCAGCGAAACAAGCCGAGAGGGAATCTCGGCATTTTTTTCGGGCACGAATACGTTGTTTTTTATTTGTGTCGCTGTCTTTATTTTTCTGCAGCTTTTCATTTTGCCGTTTACGCCTTTTTATTTCGAAGGCGATCACATGCTCCCGATCTCAAACGCGATGCGCCTACTCGACGGCGAGGTGATGTATCGCGATTTCTTTCATTTCACGCCGCCCGGAACCGACCTTTATTACGCCGCCGCATTTTATTTTTTTGGAACAAAGATTTGGATCTTGAACGCGACCGTTTTTCTGCTTGCGATTGCACAGATGTTGCTGATCTTTGCATTTTCACGAAAGCTGCTGTCTGGTGTGTTCGTATATCTGCCGACGCTTCTTTATTTTCTCGTAGGATTTCGACTTTATGGTATCGACGGAAGCAATCGTTTGTTTAGCGTCGTGTTTGTTTTGCTGGCTGCGTTATTAGTTATGTGCGGGCGTCCGACGCGGATGCTGCTCGCCGCCGGTGCATTCTGCGGCCTCTCATCGTTTTTTGTTCAGACGCGCGGGGTGTTAGGCGTCGGGGCAATCGGATTATTTTTGCTTTGGGTTCATTGGCGGGACGGTTTCGAATTTCGCTTGCTTATTCGCGATTGGCTATATGCGAGCGTGGGATTTCTAGTTGTCGTTGCTGTTACTCAAATTCCGGCAGCGTATTGGGGCGGGTTCGATAATTATTTTTTCGCAAATTTCACTTTTTTGAAAGACTATTACGGCGCCGATACGCTTTCGAACACTTTTGCATATTTTAGCGATCTGCCTCGATTTGAATCTTATTCCGAGAACTACGGAGCAATGTCCGGATTTCTTCGTTATTTACGAGTTGCCGGACCGGCTTTGTTCTTATACGCGATAGTGCCTTTGACATATATTGTGTATTTCATTTATCGCCGAATGAGGCAGATCGAAACTAGAATCGATGAGGGATTGATGCTTCTTTCGATACTCGGTTGCGTATTATTCATCGGCGCGTCGGCTCCGACCGCGTTTCGGCTCTATCATATTTCAATACCGGCGATACTGCTCCTATGCTGGCTTTTATCGCGCGTCTTGCCAAATAAAATTGCCGTATTGGCGACAGGCGCTCTTGGATTGCTTTTGGTTTCATATTCAATTCAAAGGCAGGTCGCCGATCGGGTTGACGTTAATTTTCCAGCCGGACGAACCGCGTTTTTGTCGGCAAACGTCGCGGAAAAGTATCAATGGTTTTCCGGACAGGTAAACGAAAATGAGGCGGTGTATGAGGCGATTCACCCTTCATATTACTTTCCGCTGCATCTGAAAAACCCGACGCCGTTCTATCTGGTGCGCGACAATAACTACACCCCGGATTTTCAGGTGAAGCAATTGATGGAAGCATTAGAAAAAAATCCTCCGCGATTTATTATTTGGCACGGAATCTGGTCGAAAGAAGCGAATGAGCGGAGAGAAGGCGACAATCTTGCTCCGCTTTGGGAATTTATCCGGAAGAATTATGAACTGCGAAAGGAGTTTCGCGAATCGGGCGAATTCACGACGAACAGCGAACGCGATACTGAATTCTGGGAAAAGCCGATAAAGAAATAATGCGAGGTTCGATTTTTTTGAACTTAAAATTTTCCGGAGCAAACTAATTTGGAACGAGTCGATCACAGCGCAAGGTCTTCGTTTGCAGCGAATATAGCATTCAACTTGCTGTCGTGGGGAGCGCCGCTTGCGATCGCATTCGTTGTAACGCCGATACTCATTCGCGGTCTCGGGCTTGATGGATACGGTTACTATTCGTTCGTGCTTGCGGTCATCGGCTTTGCCTTCACAACCGGCATCGGCCGAATGTCTGCGAAATATATTCCGGAGGAAAGAATCGGCAAGGCGGATGGGCAGCTCGCAAAGCTGCTGTCGGCTTCGTTATACATCACTATTGCCGTGGCCGCAGTTCAAGGTCTGTTGATCGCCGCACTCGCGCCGTTGCTTGTTTCCGAAGTCCTTTTGGCTCCGCAATCTGTGCAGGCCGGATTGATCTCTGCGATCCGAATCGCCTGTTTGATCGGGCCTGTTTTAATGCTAAGCCAGGTATTTCAATCGGCGACGCAAGGGCTGCATCGATTTCGGGCGTTCGCGATCATCACTTTGAGTGCCGCAATATTTTTGAATGCCGGCGTCATTGTGCTTGTCTTGTCCGGTTACGATATTGCGGCGTTGTTTTGGTGGAATCTTGCCGTTACCGCAATTGCCGCCGTTGTGTTTGCACTTTTTGTTTTGCCTCGCGTTCCCGAATTCCGCCCGATGATGCCTGACTCTGCGGCTTTCGCAAAAGTGCTTCGATTTGCATCGAGCATTTTCATCTATCAATCGATATACAGCGTTTTCTGCATCTTCGAGCGCATTTTGGTGGTTCGAAAATTTGGAGCAGAAGCGATGACATTTTACGCGGTTCCGTTAATGCTTGGGATATATCTGCAC
>JBOGOW010000280.1:0-5407 GCA_050748285.1 Pyrinomonadaceae bacterium | reverse complement strand
GTTTCAATCTCGGCTAATGTTTCAGCAACCTTGTTGTAGAAAGCTATCTGCTCAATCTGTTCAGTGTCCTCCTTATCTTCAATTGATTTTAAAATTTGTCGTGCCTCTTCGTAAGAAGAAATTTTCTTTCCGAGTTTTAACGGCTCAGTTAATTTATTGCAGGCATCAAAGAATTGTTTTAGAGAAACAATATTTTGTCCCAAACATTCTATCAAGATTGACTGCTGTTGACTTTTTTTATTGCTGTTTTCTGCCTGCTTAATTTCCTTGGCGTATTTGCTTGCAAACTTTTTCAACAATGCTCTAATCTCTCTTACTTCATTAAACCCAATTATGCTTTGTAAGTAGGTAAGTTTTTCGGTTTTCGTTGCAGTGATGAATTGAACCAGGTCACGATAACGAAGAATTAAATTCTCATTGCTTGATTGAGCAGCGTAGTTGTAATATTCCTTTGATGAATTGGAATTGAAAACTTTTAAGGAATTGTTGATGGACTTTTCATTATGAAGATATTTATTGACATATAATATTTCGACTTTTCCTTCCTCATTGTCTTGAAGAAAAATATTTCTTAAGGCATTTTTTGTTCCCACTTCCTCGCCTGAAAGATGCTCGATTCTGTCTCTGTAAAACCATTCTAAAGCATCAGTAAGAGAACTCTTTCCGGTTCCGTTCTCTCCGAAAATCAGAATTGATTTTTTTTCAAGGTTTAATGAAAGTTTGCCCTTTACGCCTCTGATACCTGTGATGTTTATTGACTTAATCTTATTCATCTTCCTTTTCTACTTTTTTTAATTCTGCTTGTGTCAGTTCATCCATTGCATTTGTAATGGCTCGTTCAGTAAATTTTCCTGAACCATACAATTCAACAAGTTTCTGAACTGTTTTTTCGTCTGCGTTTGGAACATTGAGAATTTCTGCAAAGAAATCTTCAATCACATCTTTGCCGCTTTTTATTACATTTTCCATTGTCGTTTTATTCAATCAAAATATTTCCAGTCAATGTTAAAGTCCGCCTCCAATTTGTAATTAAGAATTTCAAAACCTGATTTGTTATTGCAAATCGGATACACACCATACTTTTCTACAAAGTCAAGAATGAAATAACTCTCTAAATCTTCAACATTAAAATTCCAAAAGTTCCGAACCATTTCAAAGTTTAATGTCGTGAAGTTTAACTGTGCAGCCTTGCGATAATTTACCAACCCTTGATTTCTGCTTTTGCCTTCAAAGTGTCCAGTAAGTCGGCTACCGATGCTGTTTGTTTTCTTCTCACTCATTCCGATGTAAAGAAGTCGAGACTTCTTGAATGGATATAGAATTCTTGTCTTAGTTGTGAAAATAAAATACAGTCCTGTCAAACCGACAAGTGGTTTGATGTTTTTGAGTTCAAAAGTCTTTGACTCATCAAAGAAAAGTCTGTATTCCATTCTCATATTATGATGTTTGGGCGTAAGAGCGGTGGATTCATAGACCCAAGAAAGGCATTATTCCAATCTCTTCGAACATCGAATTGCTATAATACCATTCAACTGTGTAACAAGAGCCAATAGTAACGGCTAAGGTTTAGGTCAGGGCGAGGACATTGGTTTGCTTCGAAAACTTTGCAGACAGGAGTGTCCACGCTCCGTTAGCCGCCGCTAACCGCGTTGAAGATGTGGATTTCGTGCGCGTTAATTGCGGTTTGCAGACCTTTGCGGCGTTTTATATCGCTGCTTCCGACGAAAATATTTACGTGTGTTCTGATCTCGCCTTGCTCATTTAAAACACGGTCGCGTAAAGCTGGATGAATCTCCCAGAGCGCGGCGAGAGCATCGCCGACAGACGCAAAATCGCTCTCAAGTGCGATCTCGGTCTTGCCGCCCGAAAGCGGTTTGAGATGTCCGCTTAGATATATAGTTACAGGCATTTTCGTTCAATTGCCTCAAGCAGTAGCCAAATTGCCAGCGGCAACAAATGCTGGGCTAAAGCCCGGATCATTTTTTTACAATCGAACCTCCAGCTAAAGCTGGAGGCAGTTTATATTTGATAAGCCTTGACGCAGCAGATTTCGGGAAGCGAGCCTTCGATCATCTTCCATGAATCGCCGTCGTCAGCCGAGCCGAATAGCTTGCCGTTTTTTGTGCCGAAGAAGATATTGTTTCCGACGGAATCAACCGCGTCGCGTAAGATTACTTCGTAAGCGTTTTTTTGCGGCAGGCCTTTGGTCAACGGCTGCCAAGAGGTGCCGTCGTCGCGGCTGCGGTAAACGCGAAGTTTGCCATCGCACGTATATCGCTGGCCGTCGGCTTGGAGCGGCACAATAAATACCGAACCGGCGTCGCTCACCGTCAGTCCAAAACCGAAATTCGACGGCAATCCGTTTTCGATCTCCTTCCACGTCACTGCTCCGTCGCGGCTGCGGTAAACGCCGTGATGGTTTTGCAGAAAAAACAGCTTTTTCTTCGACGGGTGCCGAGCGATCTTGTGAACGCATTGACCGAATTCGGGATACGGGTTGGGAAGGAAATATGCTTTCACGCCTTTGTTCGTAACCTGCCAATTTTCGCCGCCGTCTGCCGATTGATAAACGCCGCCGGTCGAGATCGCGATCTTGATGTCTTTCGGATTCCTGTTGTCGGTGACAATCGTGTGCAGGCAAAGGCCGCCGAATCCCGGCGACCATTTTTTTCGATGCGGGTGGCCCCAAAGTCCCTTATTCAACTTCCAGGTTTCACCGCGATTGTGCGATTCAAAAAGCGCGGCAGGTGCTACGCCGACATAGAGCGAATCATCTTTCGCACCGGGAGCGATCTGCCAAATATTTTCAAGCGATTTTTTTGTCGTTTTCGGCATCTTGATCCGCCGATTTTCGGGCTGATCCCATGTCTTGCCCATGTCGGTGCTTTTGCAAAGTTCGGCGCCGAAATGCCAACTAATGGGACCGGCCCACATTTCGTTGCGGCCCTTTCGCTGGTCGAAGAATGCCGAGTAAACCGCGAGGCCCGCAAAATGCGGCCCGTCGATCGTCCATTTCCCTTTTTCGCTGCGAAGGATGAAAAGGCCTTTCGCGGTTCCGACCATTAGTAAGTTATTCATAACAAAATGCACAAGCCCGCGCGTGAGCAAGGGCGATATTATAAACTCCGAATTTCGCCCTCGCTCGACGCGCGGGCTTTTGCAAATTAGAACCAACTACTCTTTGATTTCGATTTACCGCCGAAGATGCTGCCGAGCACGCCGCGGACGATAGTGTTGCCGATCTGTCGGCCGATCGAACTGCTCGCCGAGCGGGCGACACTTTTTGTTATCGATTCTGCCAGCGTGTCGGGCGCGCGAGCTGCGGCACGAGCAGCCTTTTCTTCGGCTGCCTGCAATTTCGCGGCTTCTTTCTCTGCGGCAGCCTCGGCATCCAATGCGGTTCGCTCTTCGGCTTTTTTCGAAAGAATCTCGAATGCCGATTCGCGGTCGATCTCTTTTTCGTAGATGCCCGCAACTAAGGACGAAGCGAGAAGCTGCTGACGCTGTTCCGGCGTGATCGGCCCGATCTGGCTGACCGGCGGCACGACAAATGCGCGATCGACAATCGTCGGCACGCCTTTTTCATCGAGACACGATATGAGAACTTCGCCGACGCCGAGCTCTGTAATAGTCTTGACCGTATCGACGTCAGGATTTTCGCGAAAACTTTTTGCGGCGACCTTTACCGCTTCCTGCTCCTTCGGCGTGTATGCACGAAGCGCGTGCTGAATGCGGTTTCCGAGTTGGGCAAGAACGCTATCGGGAATATCAGCCGGGCTTTGCGTTACAAAATAAACGCCGACGCCTTTCGAGCGAATTAACCGCACGACCTGCTCGATCTTGTCCACCAACGCTTTCGGGGCGTCATCGAACAAGAGATGAGCTTCGTCGAAAAAGAAAACGATCTTCGGTTTTTCAAGGTCGCCGGCTTCGGGAAGCAGTTCGAAAAGCTCCGAAAGCAGCCAAAGAAGAAACGTGGAATAAACCTTTGGCGAATTTATCAGGTCGTCCGCCGCAAGCAAATTCAGAACGCCCTTGCCGCCGAGCGTCTGCATAAAATCTTCGAGCCGCACGGCCGGTTCGCCAAAAAACGTCTCACCCTGCTGCTGCTCGAGTTGGAGCAGGCCGCGCTGAATCGCCCCGACCGACGCCTTCGAAACATTGCCGTATTTGGTCGTGAATTCATCCGCATTTTCGGCGACGTACATCAGCATTTGTTGCAGATCGATCAGATCGAGAAGCAGCAAACCCTGTTCATCGGCGATCTTAAACGTCAGCGCGAGCACGCCTTCCTGCGTGTCATTTAGCTGCAAAATACGCGAGAGCATTAGCGGGCCCATTTCGGAAATCGTCGCCCGCAGCGGATGTCCCTGTTTACCGAAAACGTCCCACAACGTAACGGGCGAGCCTTCGAATGTCAGGTTCTCAAACCCAAGCATTTTAAGGCGTTCGAGTATTTTCGGATGCGTTCCGCCCGGCTGACTTATGCCGGTAAGGTCGCCCTTGATGTCGGCCATAAAAACCGGCACGCCGAGTTGGCTAAACCCTTCGGCCAGCTTTTGCAGCGTTACGGTTTTGCCGGTTCCGGTCGCTCCGGTTATCACGCCGTGCCGATTTGCCATCTGCGGCAGCAGAAAAAATTCCGCCGCCTCGCGTTTTGCAACTAAAATTGGTTCTGACATAAAAATATTCTGAATTTAACCGCGAAATACGCGAAATACACTAAAGTCTTTTTTGCAACCAGTGTCGATTGTCCTATTTTCCATGCTGTAATCCAAAATAAATCAAACTACTAACTTTGCAAATTTTAGCGTCTTTCGCGTATTTCGCGGTTAAAAATGCTTTATGCTGTTGCCGATTTATCGGCGTCTTGCGGTGCGTCGCAATTGACCATCCAATTGATCCCGAATTTGTCCGTCAGCATTCCAAACGCTTCGGCCCAAAAAGTTTTTTCGAGCGGCATCGTCACATTGCCGCCGGCGGAAAGGTTGTCGAAAAAGGTCTTGGCCTTATCAACGTCGTTTAGACCTATTGCAAGAGAGATATTGCCGCCCGCGGCCGCGCCGTCCATCTGGTCACACATCATAACGTGCGACTCGCCGACCTTTATTGTACAGTGCATAATAGCATCAGCTGCGCCCATGTCTGCCATAGGCGAATCGCCGTATGTCTGAGCATATAACTCTTCGGCCCCAAGAGCCTCTTTGTAAAAATCAATCGCCTCGCGGCAATTTCCCTTAAATGCAATGTATGGATTTACTCCGATCATAATTTTTTCTCCTCCTATGATGAATTTCTACTCTATCGGCAAAGGTTTCACTCTGCCAAAACGAAATTGTTAAAATCTTCAAAGACCCAATTGTGGGTTAGGGTGTTGTAGATTATTCCTAAATACTTGCGAGCGAGG
>JBOGOW010000279.1:0-5428 GCA_050748285.1 Pyrinomonadaceae bacterium | reverse complement strand
CTGGTTACGGCAAAATCCTGAATGCCGTTGTTGTCGAAATCTCCGACGACTATATCCAACGGATCAAATCTCTCAATGCCATTTCCGATCGGGACGTCAGAAGCAGCGTTAAAGTTGCCCGTGCCGTCGCCCAACCGAACAGATACGGTGCCGGTGACGCCCGGCGGCGGGTTTGAGAATGAGTTTGCTACGGCAAAATCCTGATTGCCGTCGTTATTGAAATCACCCAAGGCGATACCAAAAGGATTAGCAGCACCGGCAGTACCACCACCAACGGGGACAATAGTAGTGCCGGTAAAACCGCCTAAACCGTCGCCCAAACGGATGTTCACCGAATTTCCGAAAAAGTTCGTAACCGCAAAATCCTGATTCCCGTCATTATTGAAATCTCCTATCACGACGACCTGTGGAGTTGTGCCGACGTTGACATCGGTAGTGCCGCTAAAACCGCCTGCGCCATTGCCTAAGCGAATAGACACTGTGCTTCCATTGTTGTTGGCGGTCGCAAAATCCTGATTGCCGTCGTTATTGAAATCACCCGCGGCAACACTCAGCGGACCACCGCCAACGCTGACCTCGGTAGTTCCGCTAAAGCCGCCCGAACCATTTCCTAAACGAATGGACACGCTGTTTGCGGAATTGTTAGCCGCCGCAAGATCCTGGATGCCGTCATTGTTAAAATCGCCGACCGCGACGTCAGGCGTTCCATTAGGACCGCTTGGAACATCAGGAGCGTTGGTAAACTGAATCGTGCCGTTGCAGAATGTTCCGTTTCCAACCGTCAAGGTAAATGTCCGACTTGCCATGCCGGTCGCATCAAAAGCCCGCACCGTTACGGTGTATGTTCCCGCCGGATGAGCGTTGGTTATTCTTACAGCACCCGTCACCGGGGCAGCGGCGAATGTGCCTTTGAAATTGCTATCGGTCGAAACATTGATGCTTGCGGCGCCTGTTGGAGCGGCGTCCGGAGTAACGGTCGTGTTCTCGCTCAAAGCAACCAAAGTACTCGGATAATTGCCGAGTGTTGGCACTAAAGACGATTCGATCTGAATCGGTTTCGCCGTTTCAGAAGTTGCGCGCGCGTCCGGCATTACATCTTTTTCAGACGTGTTGACGGCCGAATTTTCGGCCGCCGTTACGCCGAAATCAAGCCACGCAATTCCGCCGTGCCAGGTTACTGCAAAAGCAAAACCCGACATTAAAAATAGTGCGATGGCTGCAAATGCGACGCGTGAGAAATTATATTGTTTTGACATAAATCTACTCCTTGTTGGTTTTTTCTTCTAAATTCCGAAACTTGTTACATATTTTTGAACAATTCCATATATTCAATATTTATTTTGAATAAAATATTGTAGAATCGGATTTATACGATCAGACAAAAAGATACGGGTGACGCGAGGCAGTTTATGTAATAAATGTCTTGGAATCTGGAAATAAAGCGGAAATAAAACGGAAATTGTTTGACGATTTGTTAATGAGCGGTACAAACGGACAATTCAACCACTTCACTTTTGGGGAATTTCGACTTGAAATCGAATCGCAGACGCTTTGGCGTGAGAGCGAAGAAATACATTTACCGCAACGTCCTTTTCGTCTCTTGCTTTTTTTGATTAAAAACCGCGAACGTGTCATTAGCCGGGACGACCTGCTTGATAAATTTTGGGATGGCCATGACGTTTATGACGACGCGCTCCGGAAATGCGTTGGTTCAATTCGCCGCGCTCTTAAAGACACAAAAAAGCCGCCGCGTTTTATTGAAACGCGATATGGCGGCGGTTTCAGATTTATTGGCGAAGCCCGGGAAATTTCGGGAACGGAAAATCGTCAATCGAATGGCTTTTCACCCGATTCTGTTGAGTCAAATGCGGATCCGGTCGATAAAACAATGCCGTCTGCAGAAATAAAGCCGAATATCTGGCGACGGCGCTATATTTTATTCGCCGGAATGACATTATCCTTGTTGTTTATTATTTCCTTGGGATTTTATGTGAATTTACAACGCGACGCCGTGTCGAATCAGAACATTGTCGATCCGAATTCAACAAAGATCAATTCGATTGCAATTCTGGCGATCGAAAATTTGACCGGCGACGCGGGAAATGAATATTTCAGCGACGGCATTACCGAAAGCATAATTGCCGAAATGTCCCGCATCGGTGAACTGCGGGTTATCTCCAGAAGTTCGACTTTTGCTCTAAAAGGCAAGGAAATCGACCCGCGGGAAATTGGGCGGAAATTGAACGTCGAAGCTCTTCTGGAAGGAAGCCTCAAGAAGAAAGGCGGGATTATAAGCGTAAATGTTAGGGTAATAAGCACTAAGGACGGCAGCGTTCTATGGACAAGCCAGAATTTTGAACGCCCGATTGCCACGGCTTTTGAACTTCAGGATACGATCGCTTGCAATCTGGCCATCGAACTGCGGGCGGAATTTTGCGGAATTTTCACGCAACGGAATACAGGCAATCCAGATGCTTATCAAGCGTATCTGAAAGGCCGTTTTCAGTGGAACAAACGCACTGCCGAAGGTATCAAACAAAGCATCGAGTTTTATAATCAGGCGATAAATCTCGATTCCAACTACGCGCTTGCCTACGCCGGCTTGGCGGAAAGCTATGTGCAAGGCATTTGGTATGTACCGTT
The DNA here is from genome assembly GCA_050748285.1 of Pyrinomonadaceae bacterium. Taxonomy (GTDB): domain Bacteria; phylum Acidobacteriota; class Blastocatellia; order Pyrinomonadales; family Pyrinomonadaceae; genus OLB17. The sequence continues at coordinate 2,785 of JBOGOW010000279.1, read as the reverse complement.
TAATTCAAAAGAAGTTCTGCCGAAAGCCGAAAAAGCGGCACTCAAATCTATCGAATTGGACAATTCTCTGGCCGAAGCGCGAACGGCGTTGGCCAGCGTTTATTTGCTTGATTGGAAATGGCCGGAATCGGAACGCGAACTGCAGCGCGCCATCGAACTCAATCCAAGATATGCCCGCGCACATCACGTTCGGGCTTCTTACTTTGTAACTTTAGGGCGATTTGACGAAGCCATTGCCGCCATCAGACGTGCCAAAGAACTAGACCCGCTCAACCTTATTGTCAATACGGACGAGGCGAACATGCTCTTCATCTCTAGGCGCATTGAAGAAGCTTTCGGGCAATGGCAAAGGGCACTTGAGTTAGGCCCGAATTCCGCGTATACCTATAGAGAAAGGTCAATTGCTTATCAAGTTTTAGGCAATGAATCCGCGTCAATCGAAGATTATTCAAAGTTTTTGGAATTAAACGGTAAATCGGCGGACAGTGTTGCCGAATATCGTCGAACCGCTTCAAAATACGGGTTAAGAGCAATTTGGCAAAAGGATTTGAATGACCTTCTCGTTCGGGAAAAACGCGGTCAAAACATTCCTTTTGTAGGCATCGCGATTTTTTACACCATGTTGGGACAAAGAGAAGAGGCTTTTAAGTATTTAGAAAAGGCTTATACCGATCACAGTGCTGAATTGGTTCTACTTAAACCTTACACGCCTTTTGCATCTTTGCATTCAGACCCGCGATATACCGATCTGCTTAAGCGGCTGAATCTTCCTGAAACGCCTCAAGTATATTGATTTTAACATTGGAGAAAACGCGAGTATGAACAGGCGTCCTCTTTGATTGCGACAAAATTGCACGCTTGTTCACACTTGCGTTTCTTCCTGTATCTGAATAGTTTTATTATCCCTAACCTTGATTGAAAAACAGAAAAAAACTAGAATTTGATTTGGCTTGACAGCAAAAAGATGCTTTCCGACCTGTCAATAAATTGATTTAGTGTTGCTCGCGTGTTTTCCGCGGTAAATTCTTATTTTAGATGAAAGAGTGTCAACTTTGTAAACATTGCTACGGCGACGATGTAGCTACCTGTCCAACGGACGGGATGCCGACGATGCATACCATCCCCGGCGACCCCGTTTTGGAAGGCAAGTATCATCTCGAACTGCGTCTGGGGCAAGGCGGAATGGGTGTCGTTTACAAGGCTCGTCACGCTTATTTAAAGACGCAGCTTGCGATCAAGATCATTTTGCCGGATCTGGTCGGAAACGATCCGCAGCTGGTTACAAGGTTTCGGCAAGAAGCCCTCGCCGCCGCCGCGATTCGCCACCAGAACGTTGTTGCAGTTACGGATTACGGCGTTATCGCCGGTTCGACGCCATTTCTTGTAATGGAATATGTCGAAGGCGAATCGCTCCACGACCTGTTGGCGCGTGAGCAAAAACTCGACCCCGAACGGGCACTCGACCTGATCTCGGCTGTCTGTTCCGGCGTAGGTGCGGCCCATCACCAGGGCATCGTCCACCGCGATCTTAAACCGTTGAACATCATGATCTGCAGCGATAAGCCGAGCATGTCGCAAGCGGTCAAGATACTCGATTTCGGGCTGGCAAAAATTAAATCCGGGGAACTTCTTGGCTCATTTATACAAGCTCAGACGACCGGATTGATGGGCTCGCCGTATTACATGGCTCCCGAACAATGGGCGGACGATGAGCCGGATTCGCGTTCGGATATTTACAGTCTCGGCGTGATGCTTTTTCAGATGCTGGCAGGCGATGTTCCGTTCAAAGGTTCATCGATTCCCGCGATAATGAAGAAGCATATCAGCGATGCGGCGCCTACGTTTGCATCGGTCGGTATTGCGGTTTCGCCCGAACTTGAACGCGCAGTTTTGCACACGCTTCAGAAAGAGAAAGAGAAGCGAACCGCGTCGGTCGAGCAGATGATCGCTGAGCTAAAAGAAGCGATCTATCCGAATGCGATCGGGATACATACGACCGGCGGCGGATTGCCGGTTTCGTCGCTGAACATTCTCACCAACCCGCCAAAATCGCTTGTTTTTGTAGATAACGTGCCGGTCGGTCAGAGCCGCGACGACGGTTGGATCACGCTAAGCGGAATTCAAAGCGGCAACCATCGGCTTCGCGTGAGCAAGGATGGTTACGGCGATTGGGAAAGTGATGTTGTTTGCGACGGAAGTCCGCAACAGGTCGTCGCAGAATTGCTCTCCGGAAAAGACGCGATTCCGAGACCGCCCGAGGCGACCATCGCTTACAGCGGCGGATTGGGCCCGAACACTCCTCAGAAAATTGCTGCGACCGGCGATCATTCGGCAGATGTTCAAGCGACGATGGTGCAGAATTGGGATACCGGCAAACAGCACATCGGCGTCCAGTCGCAGGCGCCAAAACGCAGGTTCTTTTCACCATTGGTAATTGCCACAATCGGCATTGTTGCCTTGCTTGGGTTAGGTGTTTTCGGTGTCGGCGGGGCTTACATGGCGGGGTTGTTTGGCGGCAAATCGAAGGACAACACAAATATATCGGGCGTAAATAATTCCCCGTCGCCGGTGCCCACCAGTTCTAAAGAGCCGGGACAAAAGATCGATCTCGCCTCGATTCCAGGCGGCTCTTTCACCATGGGCAATAACAATGGCCGTGAGAACGAAAAGCCCGAGCACGGAGTCGCCGTTCAGCCATTCCAGATGGAAAAGACCGAGATCACGAATGCGGAATTTTTCGAATTCCTTAAAGCCGAAAATTACAAACCGAAGAGCAACACAAAAT
>JBOGOW010000278.1:0-5448 GCA_050748285.1 Pyrinomonadaceae bacterium | reverse complement strand
CTTGGAGTATTGACCGAGGCCTCAAAGAGCGATCTTATTAATATAGACGCCACCCTAGTTGAAAGGCTTGAGGAACTGGGATTTCGTCTCTCCAGTGAACTTAGAGAGGAATTTCTGTCGGGTTCGTGATGCTCTACGACCAATATTTTATTGATGACTTGAAGGACCGTGCTGATCTGGTGCGGATAATCGAGCCGTATGCGCCGTTGAAGAAGAAAGGTGCGAACTGGATGGCGTGCTGTCCGTTTCATCAGGAGAAGACGCCTTCGTTTTCGGTGAATCCGGCGAAGGGTTTTTATAAATGTTTTGGCTGCGGGAAGGGCGGGACGGCGTTTAATTTTCTGATGGAAATGGAGGGGCTGAACTTTCCCGAAGCGGTCAAGCGCGTTGCCGAGATGACCGGCGTTACGCTGCCCGAACCGATCGACGACGAAGATTTTCAGCGAAGCAAAAAGAAACGCGAAGAAAAGAAAAACCTCGCCGAGCAGGTCATTGGACTGAACAAGATGGCGTTGGAGTTTTGGGAAAGCGAATTGCAGAGCGAAAGTGAAAAGTCAAAAGTAAAAAATCAAAAGGCGACGGAAGCTAGAGAGTATCTTCACGCGCGCGGCATTACCGACGAGATCATCAAGCAATTCCGTATCGGTTTTTCGCCCGATTCGTGGGACGCTCTGCTGAATCACCTAAAAGAAAAAGGTGCGGATGAAAAGCTGATCGAGCAAAGCGGGCTTGTTTCTGTAAACGAAGAAAAAGACCGCATTTTCGACCGTTTTCGCGGACGAATAATGTTTCCGGTGTTGGATTTGAATGGAAATCCGATCGCGTTCGGGGCGCGTGCGATGGGCGAAGATCAGCCGAAATATCTTAATTCGCCCGAGACGGCGGCTTACGTCAAAGGCCAGAATCTTTACGGACTTTTCCAATCGAAAGACGCGATTCGCCAAAAGAAATTCGCGATCCTCGTCGAAGGCTATCTCGACCTCATCGCCCTCTATCAGTTCGGCATTACGAACGTCGCGGCAAGTCTCGGCACCGCGTTCACACCGGAGCAATCGAAGCTGCTTTCGCGGTTTACAAAACAGATAGTCATTAATTACGACGGCGACGACGCAGGAATTAAGGCTGCAAAACGTGCGATCGAGCAAATGCTTCCGCAGGATCTCGAGATAAAAGTTTTGGTGCTGCCGAACGGTCAGGACCCGGATGATTTTGTACGCGCAAACGGGATGGACGGCTACAACAAGGCGCGTGGACAAGCCGTCTCGTTCCTCAGATTTGCCCTTGAATCGGCTATGCGCGACCGCAATTTTGCAAATCCGCGACAGAAAGCCGAGGCTATACAAGACGTGATGCCGGTGATCTCCGCGATAAAAAATTCGATCCAAAAGCGTGAGAGTTTCGATCAAGCGATGGAGCATTTTCGCATTGAAGACGCCGGTTTGAAACGCGAGCTTTGGCTGACGATCAAGAACGGCATTCGCGCCGACGAAGACGCCGTGCAAAAGCAGGTTCGCCGCGTTACGCAGGCAAAGATCACCGTCGCCGAACAGCATCTTCTCGAATTGATCCTTCACGACGACGAGCTTCGTGAAATGGTTCTGCCGCTGCTTGAAGAGACGGATTACGAAATGCTGGCGACCGCGCCGGTTTTTCGCGCGCTTTACGAGATAGATGTGCCGAGCGTCGATTCCCTGCTCGAACACGCGGGCGATGAAGAGTATTTTCATGATCTTGTGCCGATCTTGATGATGGCCGAGCGGAAACGCAGCGCCGGAGACGTTATCGACGATGTGTTTCACGACGCCGAAAACTGCATTTTTACGCTCCGTTCGATGGCAATTCAGAATCGCCTTCACGACGTCAGCCGCGAGCTGATCGAAGCCGAACAGACCGCGGATAGCGAGCGAATGAGCCATCTTGTAACCGAACATCTCGACCTTTCAAAAATGCACCATTCCCTGCTTAGCAAAATATCGCAAACCTGATATACTTTTTGGTTTAAATGCTTGGCGTAAAAAGTGAACATTTCTTACCTGCAAAACGTTTATAAGTATTATTGAGAACAACGGTTTAGGGTGGACTTTACATCCAAACCGTTTGCGAAATATGCCTGATTACGACGAAAAAGAAGACCTGATGGATCGGCTTTTGGCCATCGGAAAACGAAAAAAGTTTCTCAGCATGGACGAGCTCCATCGCGAGATACCTGACAACATGATGTCGCCGGACGATCTGGAGGACGTTCTCGAACGCCTTGAGGGCGCGAACATCACGGTCGCCGAAAAGGACGCCGAGATGCTCGAACGCGCTTCGAATATGGTCGATGACGATTCGGCCGACACGCCGGACGAGGAAGACCTTGACCTAGATCTTTCGGCGGGCGTGCTGGATAAATCCAACGATCCCGTCCGTCTTTACCTTCGTGAGATGGGCGTCGTGCCGCTATTGACGCGCGAAGGCGAAGTTACGATCGCAAAACGTATCGAACGCGGGCAAATGAAAACGTTCAAGGCGATCTCGCGTTCGCCGATCGCCATAGAGCGGCTTATCAAGCTAGGCGAAGAGCTTGAGACCGGAACCGTTACCATCCGCGAAACCGTTGCGTTTTCCGAGCAGGCCGAGATCTCGCTGGAAGAAGACAAGGCCGAAGAATACATGCGCTGGACGCTCGAGGGCATCGGGAATATTCAGCAGAGCTACCAAAGCGCATTGAAGCTGCTTGCTGCTCTGAAGAAAGAGCAGATTGCGGCAAAAGCCAAAACGCGGTCGAAAAAACTTTTGCGTCTGCGGCGACAGATGGCTCGAACACGGCTGGAGATCGCGCAGGAAATAAAGAATCTCAATTTGACCGAGCGTTCGAATCAACGGCTGATCGCTTCGATTCGCAAGGTCGATGCCGAGATTGCAAAGGCCGATCGCGCCGCAAAGCGACTTCAAGACAAGATCGCGAAGAAGCCGACCGCCGTTCAAAAACGGGATATAACTGCAAAGCTAAAGGAAACGAAAGCGATCTTGAAAGACATCGAAGAGCGGTATCATCTGCCGACTGTCGAAGTCCGGCGCTGCTTTAAAGCGATAAGCGTCGGCGAATTTCAGACCAATCAGGCCAAGCGTGAATTGGTCGAGGCTAACCTGCGGCTTGTTGTTTCCATCGCGAAAAAATACACGAACCGCGGGCTGCAATTTCTTGACCTGATTCAGGAAGGAAATATCGGCTTGATGAAAGCGGTCGATAAATTCGAATGGCGGCGCGGATATAAATTTTCGACGTATGCGACTTGGTGGATTCGCCAGGCGATAACGCGAGCGATCGCCGATCAGGCGCGGACGATTCGCATTCCTGTGCATATGATCGAGACGATCAACAAGTTGATCCGCACGTCGCGTCTCCTTGTACAGGAACTCGGTCGCGAGCCTTCGAGCGAAGAGATCGCAAAGCGGATGGACATTCCGGTTTCGAAGGTGCGAAAGGTTTTGAAGATCGCGCAGGAGCCGATCTCGCTTGAAACGCCAATCGGCGAAGAGGAAGATTCGCATCTCGGAGATTTTATCGAAGATCGTTCGATATTGAACCCGGCGGAATCGGTAACATTTTCGAACCTCCGCGAGATCACCGACGAGGTTCTCGCAACACTGACGCCGCGTGAGGAAAAGGTCATAAAAATGCGTTTCGGCCTCGGCAACACCGGCAGTGAGCACACCCTCGAAGAGGTCGGCCAGCACTTCGCCGTAACCCGCGAACGCATCCGCCAGATCGAGGCAAAGGCTCTGCGAAAGTTGAGACATCCTTCGCGTTCGCGTCGGCTCAAGGCGTTTCTTGAAGGCAAGCAGTAAATTCGCTTCAGGTCAGCGTTGGCGGCGGTCGGTATCGGTCGCCGCTTTTTCGGTTTCAGCGATAAGCACGTCTGCGAATTTGTTGAATTGTTTCCGAAATAACGAAAAGTAACTAGCGAAAAGTGAATAGTGCCGTCCCAGTTATGACTCCAAAATGTCCACAAACGGGACGGTTATCTCATTCTAATTAAACGGGTTAAACGCCATAAACCGTCCCACTTGACATTTCAATACACTCTTAAGTGGGACGATCGGAAAATTCCTCAAAACGAGTTCACAATTTATCAAAGACCAAACGGATGCATTCCATCCGTTGATACAGTGTTGCATAGATAGTATGGCTTGTCAAGATATTTTATGACTCGGCATCGGGTCAATTCAAGATTTGTTCGTGTTGTTCTGCAATTTTTATCAAACGAGAATTTTGCTTACGGCAACGGCTTGTTCGAGATTGGTCACTTTACCATCAAGCTGCATTTCGTAAACCGCATCAAGGATTTTTTTGAACTGCGGGCCTGGTTCGATGCCAAGCTCGATTAAATGCCTGCCCATCAATACCGGCTCTGGAGCTTTTTTTTCGATCTGCAATTCCCTGACCCTTTCGATAAACCATTCCTGTGCTTCGGAACCGAACCATTTTTCCTTTGGCAGCCAATCGGGATTGCGGCCTAACGAGTCCGCCTTTGCCACGCGATAAAGCAAGTCGGGTTCGACCTTTCGCGCCAGGCGGCGAAAGGCTCCGTCGCCGACCGGTGATTTTGATTTGTAGAATTCGCCGGGTTTTAGATGATAGCGGACAAGCTGAATTATCTGATTTCGAACGTCGAATCCGTTCAGTGTGTAAATTCCAAGTGTGTTCAAAAACGAGAGCGCAGGTTCGACGCCGGCTTCGTCGTGCGAGAGCGAACGCCAGCGTCCATCCATAAACTCCGTGGTTGGCGGCTTGCCAAAATCATGAGCCAACGCACCAAGCATTACGGCAACTTTTCGCGGATGATCGAGTTCGTCGATCAATTTCCGAGCCTCATCGACGACCATCAGCGTATGCACATCGACATCGCCTTCGGGGTGCCATTCCGGTTCCTGCGGAACACCGACGAGCGACTTCAATTCGGGAAATAACTGATCGACCACGCCGAGATCATAAAGCCACTTTAAACCTATCGAAGGGTTGTCAGCTCTCAGTAATAGCTTTTCAAGCTCGCCCCAAATTCGTTCTTTGGGCAAGTCGGTGACGTCAACTCGTTTACAAAGCTCAACCGTCTCAGGTGCAATATCGAATTCAAACCTCGCCGCAAACTGCGCCGCACGCAGAACGCGAAGCGAATCTTCAGCAAACGTCCCGTCCGAAACATGCCGCAAAATCTTCTTTTCAATATCTTCGCGTCCATTAAACGGATCGACGATTTCGCCCGTCAATGGATTTTTCAGAATTGCATTGACGGTAAAATCGCGCCGTGAACACGCCTCTTCAAACGACATCGCCGGATCGCCCTCGACCACAAATCCGCGATGCCCACGGGCCGCTTTGCGTTCCCTTCTCGGAATAGAAACGTCAAGATCGTTTCCGATTTTATAAACCGCAAACGCCTCACCCACGGCGTTTACCAACGG
>JBOGOW010000277.1:0-5467 GCA_050748285.1 Pyrinomonadaceae bacterium | reverse complement strand
GATCGGGCCCGAACCGTAAAGATAAAGGATCAAGGCGGAAATGATCGTTGTAACGTGCGTATCGATGATCGTAATGAACGCGCGGTCAAAGCCGATCTCGACCGCTTTTGCAACTTCGTGGCCGGCACGCAGTTCCTCGCGCATGCGTTCGAAGATAAGCACATTCGAGTCAACCGCCATGCCGATGCCGAGGATCAACCCGGCGATTCCAGGCAATGTCAGGGTCGAGTCCATTACGATCAATGCAGCCATCGTCAACAGCATATTCAAAACCAACGCGATAACGGCATTGATGCCCGCTCCGCGATAATAAATCAGCATGAATGCGACAATGAAAATAAGACCGGCCAAGGAAGCAGTTACACCGGCACGAATCGAATCTGCGCCGAGACTTGGACCGACGGTTCGCTCTTCCTGATAATCGATCTTCGCCGGCAACGCTCCCGAACGAAGCGTCAGTGCAAGATCGTCGGCGTCTTTTTTTGTAAATTTGCCCGTGATCTGACCGCTGTCGAATATCTGCGATTTGATAAAGGCGGCCGATTTCACCTCGTCGTTCAAAACTACGGCCATGTAGTTATTGATATTTTTTCCGGTCCATTCGCCAAATTTCTGCGCGCCCGAAGGCTTGAATGAAAAATTGATCTCGTAATCGTTTCCGCCGCCGCGCCCTTGGTTGGCCGAGGCATCACGCAGTTCGCTGCCATCGACTACCGCCGGATATTCAACAACAACCCACTTCTTTGGTTTCTCAGCCGGATTCGACGGAGCGGGGGTTGTTTCATCTTCGCGCTCGGCGTAAGGCAGTACGCGGCGATTTGGCGGAACCGTACCGCCGACCGATTGTTTTGCGGCGTCTTCGGTCGGATACGTTTGAACCGAAGACGGACTCGGCGGGCTGACGATCTTCATCAGCTCGAGATTCGATTCGGCGCCGATCAGATTTTTGACTCGCTCGGGGTCGTCCACGCCCGGCATCTGCAAAAGTATCTGCCCCGATGATTCCGCACCGTGCCGCGCAAGCGTCGGCTCTTTTACGCCATAGGCGTTGATGCGGCTATCAATGATGTTCAGCGCCTGTGCGACAGCTTGATTTTTCAGAACAGTCTGAACGTTTGACGGCAATGTCCACGAAACGGTGTTTCCGTTTGTTGACTGCGTCCAATTTACAAGATCGACCTTTTTTCGAGATTCTTCGACAACGGCGTCCGCCTGAGCAGGATCGGATAATTCAATATTTATAGTGTAGTTTCCATTCTCGGCAACGACCGAACTACTTGTTACAGGCAGTTTCGCATCCTGAGCCGCGCTGAACGCAGCCTGAGTATTATTCTCAGTAAGCGTTTTTAAGTAATCGTCCGTCCTGACGCGCATCACAAGATGCGAGCCGCCTTTTAGGTCGAGCCCCAGATTGATGTTGCTTGCAAGATTTGCCTTAATGCCTTCCCAGGTGAAATCATGGGCTGTGGGCATGCGCCGCGGGCCAAAAACGAGGTAAAAGCCGACCAACGTGATCGAAAGGATAATGATCGTCCTGACCCAAAGTGTATTCCTGTTCATTTGTTACAAATTGTCATTGGAAAATTCGGCATTGGAACATTTCAACGACATGAAACTTTATTCGGGCCGCCGTCCGACGACCGCGGTTTTCCCGATTTCGATAAAAGATTTCTCCGCGCTTTGAATTACAAAACTCGTCGCCTTTATTTCCTTGATTTTTCCGATCACGCCGCCATTGGTAACGATCTCGTCGTTGATCTTTAATTCTGTGATCATTTCCTGAAGCTGCTGCTTCTGCCGCTTTTGCGGCAGGATCACGAGAAAATAAAAAATACCGAAAATGAAAACGAACGGAAGCAGCGTCCAAATCAAACTACTGCCGCCGGCATCCTGAAAAAATAAAATAAATGTATTCATCAAATACTATGACCAAAGACAAAACGTAAATTATCGCAAAGCGTTGCAGGATTATCAAAGCGAAGCGGCTTGTTTTTCAAGCCGAATAAGAAATTCTCCGCTTTTATCACTGGCGATCAAGCATTAATTATCACCCATTCTGTCCAAAAAATCACGTTTGAATTCGGCGAAACGCTGCTCGTTTATCGCCTGTCGCGCATTGCTCATCAAGTTCAAATAGAAAGCAAGATTGTGATGCGAAATCAGCGTTGCCGCGTTCATCTCACCGGCTTGATAAAGATGCCGAAGATAGGCGCGTGAATATCTTTGACATACGGAACACGCGCATTCGGCATCGAGCGGTTCCGGGTCTTCGGCATATCGGGCGTTTCGAATATTGAGCTTTCCGTACGATGTAAACACGCCGCCGGTTCGGCCGTTGCGCGTCGGCATTACGCAATCGAACATATCCACGCCGTGCGAAATTGCTTCGAGCAGATCTTCGGGCGTGCCGACGCCCATCAAATATCGCGGCGCGTCTTTCGGCATCTTCGGCGCGGTGTGTTCGAGCACTTCGTACATCACACTCTTTTCTTCGCCGACGCTGAGGCCGCCGATCGCGTAGCCGTCGAATCCGATGTCAACAGTCTGTTCAAGACTCTCCGACCGAAGATCGAGATGACCGGCTCCCTGAATAATCCCGAATAGTGCAGAAGCCCGCACGTTAGTAAGGGCGGTATCAGGTCGTGAGTTGATGGTATCGCCCTTGCTCACGCGCGGGCTTTTACATTGTTCACCTGATGATATCGCCGTTGCTAACGCGCTGGCTTTTGCATCTTGCAGTTCGTCAAATCTGGTTTTAGATCGCCTGGCCCAGCGAACCGTCAGCTCCAAACTTTTTCTCGTCGCCTCATAACCGGCGTCGCCCGGCGGACATTCGTCGAAAGCCATAACGATCTCCGAATCGAGCGCGGCCTGCACTTTCATCGAAATTTCAGGTGAAAGGAATTTCTTGCTGCCGTCGAGGTGTGAACGAAACTCCACGCCTTCTTCGGAAAGTTTGCGCAGGTCGGTAAGCGAAAAAACCTGAAAGCCGCCGGAATCGGTGAGTATCGAACGGTTCCACGATGAGAATTTATGCAGCCCGCCGAGATTGCGGATCACTTCCACGCCGGGACGCAAAAATAAATGATAGGTATTTCCGAGAATGATCCGCGCATCGAGTTCGTCTTCGAGCCATTCGAATCGCACGCCCTTTATCGCCGCCTGCGTGCCGACGGGCATAAAAACAGGCGTTTCGATTGTCGAACGCCTCGTCGTGATCGTGCATGTTCGGGCTTTGCCGTCTGTAGCGACGATCTGAAAATCTATGGCTTTTTCCATCAACCTTTCGAATTAGGCCGCGTCCTTCCCATCAATGCCCAGATATTCGCGGCACCGGTTCCGGCTTCGGTAACGATCTCGCCCATTTCATTTACAAGCACTGCCGAAGGCGTTCCGACCATGCCGATCTCAGCCGAGATCTCGTAATTCTTATCCATAATTATCGGGGCGTTGAGACCGAGGTCCTTATGCTCATCGACATCGCCATCTGAAAAGATAACCAAATTCGGCTCGTCCGCACCTTTTGATCTATCCCATTCCTTCAACTCTTCGATCATTTTTACGCAATGCGGGCAGGTCATGCTGAAAAAAACAACAAGCGATTCTTTTCCAAAAAAAGATTCGTGCGAAATTTGTTTGCCCGCAATATCTTGTATGGAAAATTCCGGGATTCGTTCGCCGATCTTCAATGCATGTGCAAAACCGTTGTTAGTTGAAAAATACAGATGCTTCTTGTCGAGGTCTTCCGACTTTAGCTTTTCGATAAGTTCGCGGATCGCCGTGTCGCCCGCGGCCGGATGGCTTGCGATCCGTCCATCTGCGTTTACATAGATCGCGGTCGGCGTCCAACGTGCCTTTACGGAATCTGCTACCTCGCGCTTTTTCTGGAGCAGCACGCCTTCTTCATCGTCAAATTTCTCAGCGTTTGCCGAAACGCTGCCGCTGCTGACAAGCACGATATTTAATTTGTCCCCCAGGTCTTTGCGCCAGTCTTTCAATTCGGGATAGAGAGCATTGCACGGTCCGCATTCGGGGCTGACAAAAATAAACAAGATCGGTCTTTTTGCCTTTAGAAGATCGGAAAAACTAACATTTTTTCCGTTTGTGTCAGTGAGTTCAAATGCGGGAAACGGCGCTCCGATCGGCAGGCTTTCGGCAGGACTGCCCGCATCTTCGCGCTCGACGCTCGCGCCGTCGCGCGAAACCAATTCCAAAACCTCGATCCGCCGCTGTATCTGAACTTGTTGCTCCAATATTTTCTTTAAATAGAAAACCGCAACCGCGAGAAGCGCCAAAATCCCCAAGATTAAAACTGCCTGAACCATATCGTTTGAATTCGCCGAAAGGCTTGCACCTTGATATTCGCGCCCCTGCGAAACAAGAAGAAGCGCAAGTATCGCAAAACCTATATTTCGAATCAAACTCGTTTTCCCGACCGGCTCGCTGTGTATCTGTCCAAAACAATGGCAATCCGGCGCATTCCCTTTCGATATCTGCACAACCATCCCGACAATGAACGCAAGCAGAAGCAGAAAGCCCAAAACCGCCCCGATCCACGACGTTGCAATGAACAATAAAAGAACCGCAATTACGATCTCAATGACCGGCAAAAATATCGAGATCGGTTTTGCAAGTTCATAGGGAAATCCAAAACCTTTGACCGCCTTTTCCGACCCCGAAAGATCAAGCAGCTTGCCGACGCCGGCGAGCATAAAAATGCCGAATAGAGATATTCGCAGTAATAGAAGAACCAATTCCATTTTATCGTTTTGCCGCAACCGGCTTGCGGCGTTCTTTCAGCCTGATCGGCGTGGCAAAAAACTCGAACTCGTCACGCAAGCGGTTCTCGACGTATCGCAAATATGAAAAATGCAGTCCGGCTTTGTTTCCGCCTGCGGTAAACAATACAAAAAGCGGCGGACGCATTCCACCCTGTGTCAGATATTTTACCTTTAAATGCGACACGCCGCCATTTGCCGTCGCGGGCGCCGTTCCGCCGCGAGGCTGCGAGATATTCGATTCAAAAAACTCGTTTAATTTCGATGTGGAAACGCGGTAATTTCGCGCCTCGTTAGCCTGCTTTACCAAAGGAAGAATTTTCGTTACACGTTGTCCGTTGAGCGCCGAAACCGCGACCATCGGCGCCCAATCGAGAAATTTCATCTGCTGCCGAAGTTTGTCTTCGAATTGATAGATCGTATTTGTTTCCTTCTCTTCGAGAGCGTCCCATTTATTTACGACAATTATCACCGAGCATCCCGAATCGACCGCGTAACCGGCAATATTCGCATCCAGATGAGTAACGCCTTCTACAGCGTCGATCATCAAAACGGCGACATCGGCGCGTTCCAACGATTTCCGTGCCATTATTACCGATAGTTTTTCAGCCATCTCGGTCGTCTTGCCCTTTCGCCTTATTCCCGCAGTATCGATCAAAAGATATTTCTGCCCATCGACGGTCAAATGC
>JBOGOW010000276.1:0-5476 GCA_050748285.1 Pyrinomonadaceae bacterium | reverse complement strand
AAAACCTGATGAGCGTTTTTCAACACCTGGAAGGGCGTATCGATATTCGCGGGCTGTCGATCAGCCTGGGCGAGGGCCAAGCGGCATTCGAAGCGGTGCAGGGCCTCGATTGCCAGATCGAACCGGGGCAGTTCGTGTGCATTCTCGGGCCGTCCGGCTGCGGCAAGTCGACTTTGCTCGGCGCACTGGCGGGGCACCTGCAACCGCGCACCGGTACCTTGAACGTGGATGGTGCGCCGGTATCGGGGCCATCGCCACAACGCGGCATGGTATTCCAGCAGCACACTTTGTTTCCGTGGCGCACGGTGCGTGACAACGTGGCGTTCGGCTTGAAAATGCGTGGCGTCGGCAAGGTCGAACGGCACAAGGCAGCGGATGAAATCCTCGCCCTGGTGGGCCTCGAAGGGTTTGCCGGGCGCTGGCCCGACCAGCTCTCCGGCGGCATGCAGCAACGGGTGGAAATCGCCCGGGTGCTGGTCAACCGTCCGCGCCTGTTGCTGATGGATGAACCCTTCGGTGCCCTCGATGCCCTGACTCGGTTGAACATGCAGGAACTGCTGCTGGACATCTGGACGCGCATCCGCACCACCGTGGTGTTTGTCACCCATGACATCGATGAAGCGCTGTTCCTCGCCGACCGCTTGCTGGTCATGAGCTCGCGCCCCGGGCGGATCATCGAAGACCTGCGCCTGGACTTCCCCAGACCGCGCAGCACGGAGCTGGTGACCCGCCCTGAATTCTCGCACCTGAAGCGTCATTGCCTCGAACTCCTGCGCCACGAAGACGGCCGGCAGCTGCCGCGCCTGAACCCGCTGGGCCTTCCCCCTGAAAACAAACTGCCGCGATTTGCCCTATGACCTCACTATTCGATGTAACCGATAACGACGACATTCTTGCCCTGCAACCGCGCCTGACCGATGACGACCCCGGCGTACGCCGGATCGCGCTGATCGAGTTGGCCGATCTTGAGGAACCGGACGGCCTGCTGTGGTTGATCGATCGACTGGCCGAAGACCCGGTTGCCGACGTTCGCGCCGAAGCCGCGCGATTGCTGGAAGCCTGGGAGGACGAGCCCGTGGTCGAAGCGTTGTGCCAGGCGCTGACGGATCCATCCCCGGCGGTGCAGGCGGCCGCTGCACAGAGCCTCAGCCTGCTCAAGAGCGAAGCGGCGGGCCGGGTCATTCTGCCGTGGACCGGGCACGCCGACACTGGCGTACGCATTGCCGCGTTCAGGGCGTTGCGCGAGTTGCGTTGCCCCAATGCCGCCGATGCGGCTGCACGGGCATTGGACGATGAAAGCGCCGGTGTGCGCCGCGAAGCAGTGGGCGTGCTCGGTTGGCTCAAGCAACTCGAGGCCTTGCCGGCGCTGGCGCGGTTGGCCAGCGCTGACCCGGACACTGAAGTTCGGCGTGCCGCCACCGGGGCCTTGGGTCTGGCGTCTGACGCGCAGGTGCTGCCGGCCCTGCGCCAGGCCTTGCGGGATGCTGCCTGGCAAGTCCGCGAAGAAGCGGCCACCACCCTGGGCAAGGTTGGCCACCTCGACGCCGGCCCGGCCCTGATCGACGCCTTGGGCGACGACTACTGGCAAGTGCGCCTGCGCGCCACCCGCAGCCTCGGTCGCTTGCGTTATGGACCGGCGCTCGACGCGTTGATCGACACCCTCGGCCACCGCATCAGCAACCTGCGCAAGGAGGCCGCGCTGGCCCTGGGTGAATTGAACGACTCGCGGGCCATCGCGGCATTGCAGGGCGCGCAAGACGACGGCGACCCGGAAGTGCGCAAGGCCGTGCGCATTGCCTTGAGTCAATTGCAATGAATCCGCTGGCGGTGGGTAATTCACGGAGCAAACAACAACTGCGCCTGAACTGGCCCGATGGCCGCGAACAGTGGCTGGACCACGCCGAACTGCGCCGGCAGTGCCCGTGTTCGCAGTGCCGGGCGTTTCGGTTGCGGGGGATGGCGCCGATGGTCGATGCGCGGGTGCAGGTGATCGAATTGCACTCGCAGGGGTATGGCCTGCAACTGGTGTTCAGCGATGGCCATGAGCGGGGGATTTATCCGTGGGCGTATCTGGCTGGACTTGCCGACTGAATCAAATTCCATTCCTCATCGGGAGCTGTCTCAGTCTGCTACATCTCCCACTATGTGCGCTTCCAGTTGCTTATGTTACGAATGCAGGTTCAGTAACGGCTCGGATAAATGCATCGTCCACAGTCTTTACTCCATACCTATGCATGAACTCACTACCGTTGGCAAAGCGATTGAAGCGTTGCTGACTAATCATATAAAAATAATCACAATGGTTAATTATTTCGTCAACATTGTGGGAGGAAACCAGAATGGCGGTGCCCTCCCTGGCGGCGCCGTGAAGACATTGCCAAATATAGTGACGAAACTCTGGATCTACACCGGCAGTAGGTTCGTCGAGAATCACGAAGTCTGCAGAAATTGAAAGAAGAGAGAGAGTAAAGAACCAGCGTGTCTCTCCGTAGCTGCATAGCGATGATTTTTTGTTCCATATGTCTTGGTATCGGTCAACTATCGCAGGGCTCCACGCACTTAGTTTTTTCAGGGTTTTATCTTGTGTCATGGGCTCGCTTGACGACAGCGCATTTACCATTTTAAAAATGTCGCGCATGCGCAACGGTGGGGGAGTGGTGATGATTTGAGAAAGGTATAAAAAGTGACTGAAGTCGTTTTTTATTAAGCCGGACTTTGCTTTTTTAAGGTCACAGACGATATCGAAAAAAGTTGTTTTTCCAGATCCATTTGGCCCCAGAATGCCGACAATGTCGCCTTGAGCAACCTCAAGGGATGCCTGGGTCAAGAGGGGGTTGTCTGTATAGGAGAAGTCAATGCTCTGCGCCGTGAATTTTTTCATCAGTATCGGCTCCATACGGGGTTGATTCTTAGGTGTTTGAAGGTTTTGTGCAGTACTGAAATAAATAAAATAATTATTGCAATTGTGATGGATTTGTTGGGTTCAAGACCTTGTTCCATTATCTGGCTAGCAAGTGTTAGTGGGTTTGCGAGGTTCAAAGCGTCGGTAATGTGGTTTGATCTGCTGGCACTCATTACTCCGAGGATCAACATGTAGAACGAAAAAATGGAAAGCAAAGTGTTCGAGTTCTGAAAATTGATCGGCAGCAATGAAAATACAGCCCCGAGAGTGCAAAACATGATAAAGCAGATGTAAAAGCGTAGCGCGATATTCAGTAGTTCACTGAGGGAGTAGCTTTCAAATGGAAATTTTGTCGCTAAGTAAAAGGTTGCGCAATAAGCTGTCGATATTAGTGAGTAGGTAATGAAGTGCGATAAAAGAAAAATTAGTTTTGAGTCTTTGGAGTAAATAAATGATCGGGTGAATCCGCTTTCCCTTCTTCCGATTATGTAAAAGGCAAATCCAAACAATGCGACACTAGAAGAGATGTAGGCATAAAACCATGCTGAAATAGTGATGTAGTTGTTCGAAAAATAGTTGGGGTCTTGCCTGGTTGTTGCAAAAAAATAGAACATCGCGCAAGGTGATATCATGATCCAAAAAAAGGCGATGGGTTCTTTTAATTGTTCTTTCATGAATATGGGTGTTAGGGCGAAAACTCTGGGTAGAATATTTTTAGGCATGATTGATTTCTCTATGGGAATGGAACCATTGTTTTTTTTCTTTCTTTGTCTATTGCGAAGCGAAAGGAATTTGAGTAATCGTTTATTAAGTTTATGTTTTCTGAATTATTCATGTGCATAAATAATGATGGCGAAGTGAATTTACAAAATGTGTAGTTGGTTCCATCTATTTTGGTTGTTTTTATATAGAGGTATCCTTCGATGTTTTTGTTTCTCAAGCATTTAATCAGGTTTCCAGTATCCAGTTTGCAGGGTGGATTTTTGTTGCTTGAGGTATGTGGGTAGTAATTTAATTGTGATGTGATTTCTTCGAGCGTTTTATAGTGATTGCACTTTACGAAGTGACGGATGTAGGAGTCCTTAAGAGAATCCGGGTTGCCTTGTAAAACGCTGAATAAATTCATGAATCGAAATGTTTGCCATAGCTCTAGAATAGACTTGTTCAATGCATCTGCTCGATTTTCTGAGTAAGACATTCCTGCGCAGTAGTGAACATTTCTATCTGGGTCATTGTTTCCGTAAACTGTTAACAGGCAAACTCCTGGGAAGTTTTCATCAGAAATGTCAATTGTTAATAGTTCCCCTGATTTTGTAAGCGCGTTGAATAGACCATATGAGGGGAGTGTTTTTATCGTAGATGATATCTCGGCCGGTTTGATCGTTCCTGTACATTGCTTGGTTAACCAGAATCGAGTGAGAAACTGGCGTTCTAGTGATTCTTTAATTGAGCCAAGAACGGCGAGTTCGGAATTCCAGTGAAAGCTGCATCCACAAGTGTCACGGCTTGGATAAATTTTGTCGTCGTCGCTGTTATGGTGGGTCAGAGAGATACATGCAGTTGGAATTGAGCAGCATGAAAAATCAGAAACACGTATGGCTGAATTCATGTTGAATTTGCGACTTGCAAGGTTTGCTAGGTCTATGTTTTTCATGGCGGTTTGACTGAAAGCTATAATGAATTTTTCGGCCTCTTTTGGCGTAAGAGAATTCTCTAGGGTCGAAAAGCCGTCGGGTAATATTTCTAAGTAGAAGTGACGCCTCTCGAAGTATTCGCCTAGAGCGGATTTTATTGATGTTGAACTTGTGCCAATCCCTGAGCCTATTGAGTTCCATTGATCACCAATCTCCGTGCAAAAAGGGAAGTCGAAAATGCATGGTGGTTGGTACCACATTTCCGCAGGTAGTGAGGAATCATTGCTGTAATTTGAAATTTTCAACTTAACCTCCTATCAAGTGTACGCATGCAGGAAAAAATAGAGTTGGGTTCAATCCCATGGCCTTGCATAGCATGTTGTCGGTGTATCCAGACCATTGACGACTTTTGAGGTCTAAGTGCTTGCATTGAAGATCAACTAGCATATACATTGATCCGGTTTCCATTAGTGCTAGTCTGTACCCGCGATAACGATATTTGAATAACGTTTTCGGAATATACATTACATAAATTATGGCTATGCCAGGGGTGCCAACTTTGCTCCCGTTGGGTAGAATGGCTTCCTTTATTAAGCTGGCGTCGTAAGTGTTCTGTATTATTTCGAATTTTCTTGAATGTGGTAGTAGGTGTAAAATTTTTTCAGAACACGGCCATGTGTTTTTAGGTGATAGGGAACAGCAGAATACTTCTATTGAATATAGTGCTCCTGCGCTAGGGTATCCTCTTTTGTGAGTGTTTTTATCAATTCTTAATAGTGGGCTGATTAATTGCTTTATCGACTGGAATGTTGTGCCTCGGTCGTCGAAGAAGTCGCATGATTGATTTCGATGTAGCGGGTTTGTAGGCTCTAGTGCGTCGAGTGTCACCCCTTTTGTAGTGATATCCATGTCGGGATATAAGTGCAGTTCATTACCTGTT